>JBGOZX010000195.1:0-7208 GCA_041480425.1 Bacteroidia bacterium | reverse complement strand
ATGATTTTTGATATATAATGTTATTGATTTTTTTTCTTCGCAAATCTAAAATCTGCAATCCTTGTTCGATATTCTGGTAATTTCAAATAACTGGCAACTTGAGTTAATTAGTGAATATCAATTATTCTGTGGTCGATGAGTACAAACAGGATCCCCAGCAGAACAGAATAAAAGGCATAGATTTTAACGGGGATATATTCTGATGGCCTGATATTCATTTTTATCCACAGATATCCCACCAGGAATATCTTTCCGACGGTAAAGACAACAAAAGTTGAAAGGGCAACCCCAACAAGATTATAGCCCATTTTTATCATTAACAGACTCAATGGTATATTCAGGGCAAGCTCAAGTAAAGCAGCAATAAGAGTGATGTGGGTCTTTTTCCTGCCGACAATGACAGTCTGGGGAAAAACCAGCCTTGGAATTACCAGAAGAGTATAAATAAGGAAAATATCTGCGCTTTTTTGAAACTCAGGAGTGAACATTCTTGGATAGATCCATCTGGCAAAAAGCATAATAAACATTGTTGCCGGAAAACAAAGATGCATAAGCCTCTTTGATTTGACCCTGATTTTTGCAAGAGATTCTTTCATCCTGGTCCTTGTTGAGAACTCGGGCAGCATGGCATTGCTAAGACCATTTGCCAGCATAAGGACCAGCGGGAATTCTTTGGCTCCATAGCGGAACCAGGCAAACATTGCAGGATCACGATAAACAACTGAAATAATTACTCCGTCGGTATATTGTGCAGATCCGCTGATCAGTGATGCAAGTATCAGCGGCACTCCAAGGTAAAGATGTTCTTTCATGAATTCAAAAGAGATCTTCATCTCCGTGTACCGCCTGAGCAAAATCAGAAGCCATACCCATCTGATGGCAGTGATTACCAGCAGTCCATAAATTGACCAGATAATATCCTTCCCTAAAATAACAGGTAATATGATCAGGATAAGCTGAAGAGAAAATGTGTAAACACCGTATTGAAAAATACGGTATGATCTGTTGTTAAGAAGATAAATATATTCTATCAGGCAAACAGGATTGCTAAGAAGAAGATAGAGTAATAAAAGGTTGAGGTATGGCACATTCCCTGAAAAATGGAAAACTGAAAAACTGTTCTTTATTGAATGGCCTAAAGCAAAAAAGAGCAGGCTGAAAAAACATAACAAAAGAAATGCATTAAATATTTCCGGTGACTTTTTTGTACCGTTATCGCCCATTTTCCGGTAGGTTTTATTTCGATGGTAAAGAGGTAATAACGACTGAATGGTACCTGTTACCCAGAAGAAGCTGATGAGCCCGGCAATGAAAAGGAACATTTCCCATGAACCGATATCGGCACGGGTAAGATGGCTTTTTGTAAATACTATGCTGACTATCAGAAAGACAGTAAATCGCATCAACTGGAAAAGCTGCAATCCCGAAATATTGTCTATCAATTTAATCTTTCTCAAACCTGAAACCAAGTTTTCTAAATTCTTCCAGATAACACAGCTCTGCAGTAAAAAATTGTGCAGTCAGGTTCATTTTTTTTTGAACCGTTCAAAGATAGCAATTGAACTGTACTCAGAGAAAATAAAATTAAAATTTTGTGAAATAGAATTTTTGGCCTTATTTTGCACTCCATAAACGGTGGATGTAGTTCAGTCGGTTAGAACGTCGGATTGTGGTTCCGAAAGTCGTGGGTTCGAATCCCATCTTCCACCCAAACAGAAAAGGCTGTCGCGAAGCGGCGGCCTTGTTTTTTGCGAGCGATCAAAGCTTGCTTTGAAGAGCGAAGAAAAAAATAAGGCCGTTATTGCCGCAGGCAATGCAGCCTTTTCTGTTTGGAGATACTCCCCAGGGATCGCCATTTGAGCAAAGCGAAAATGGCAATCCCTACGCAGGCAATGCAGCCTTTTCTATTCGCATTTAATCCACCATGGATCGCCATCGGAGCGTAGCGTAGATGGCAATCCCATCTTCCACCCCGGTAACAAAAAAATCAAAGGCAATTATCTGAAATTATGATAGTTGCCTTTTATGTTTTTATAACAATTTATTTTTTCTAACCATATTCTAATTAAACGTTGCAAAAAGTAGTCTTTTTAATTAAAAATGGTTTATGGCATTCCCTCACTGCTAACTTCATTAATCACAAGGCTTTTCAGTATTTGAAGATATGGAATTCTTACTTCATTACCAAATAAATCTTATTTTTGCTTACAAGAAGGCTAAAAACCAGAAAAACAGATTAATATATACTTTATTAAAATAGATATATTAAAGTATATAAACATTATTGATTGTGGCTATGTTTAATTATATGACTGAATTGTTTATCGTTTGATCATTGATGGAGCGTCAAACAAGGGTAAATCCACTGATTGCGATTAACGTTACACAATTGCAGAAATAAGTTATATTATTTACACATATTTAGGTGGGCACTAATTTAATTTCCAACAGGAAAGGCTATAGGCCAATGACCATAGTCGATCGAATTATTTTTATCACCCTCTGGTGAAACTAAATATTTTTTGTTAAGGTATAAATGACAAAAGTAATTTAACTGGTTAAACGTGTTCGATATGCCTAGCTTTCGTAATGTTAAAACTATTCCTAAGATTTTCTTTTACTGAACTCATCATAATTTCATTCAGGGAATAAACATTATATCTTTGCTTATTCTTGTAATGAAGGATTTGTATATCTCAGGTTTTTTTATTCATTTAAAGAAGAATAATTTTAATATGAATTTACTTTTTATATGCCGTTATAATCAGATGCGCAGTCGCACCGCTGAATCGATTTATAATTCAGATAGCATGTATAATACAAGGTCTGCTGGTACTATGCTGAAACTGAATTCTTACTGGCAGAAGCTGCAGCAAGAGGATTTGTTGTTGTTGGCACAGCTGAAACACACTACAACAACGCAATTACTGCTTCAATAACTTATTGGGGAGGTACCGCTGCAGATGCAACTGCATATCTTGCACAGCCTACTGTTGCTTATACCACTGCCGTTAGCACTTACAAACAAAAAATAGGCACTCAGGCATGGTTGGCTTACTTTCAGCGTGGTATGACCGCCTGGACTACTTACAGGAGATTAGATTTCCCGGTTTTGGTAGCTCCTGCTCTCCATGTTGAAGGTATTGATAAAGTTCCTGTACGTTACACATTTGCTGTTTCGGAACAAACACTGAATTTTACTAATTACACTGCAGCTGCAGCAAAAATTGGTGGCGATACGCCATTGATCAAACTTTTCTGGGATAAATTCTGACCTGTTTAGATCTATCATTTAAAAAATAATAATAAAGAGGCTGACTCGATATAAGAGATCAGCCTCTTTTTTTTCAATATAACTAAAAAATGTAATCACTCAATATACTGAGTAAATTTGGGCTTAAAATTTGTCTATAAGCAGTTTGTAGCCTGAAAACCCAAATTCATTGAGTAAATTGACCATATGTAGAAATGATTTCTACAGTTCCGATTATGATTCTAATTTTGAATTAAGCCATGTTTCTAATATCGCACATGCATATTTCGACATATCGCAGAGTTTTCTATACTCAAAGTTTTAGGCAATAATTTAACTATGAGACATGGCTTTCTTTTTGAATTTAAATCGGACTTTAATCTTAACTATTTATTTGATCGTGAAAATATTTGAAATATCTTTACATAAATACACCATAATTTTAACACAAAATTGTGAAAACCGGATTTAAGATTTTCATATTTAAATGTCAAAAGGAATGGTATAATTTTGATTAAAAACTATAATATGTTAAAAGCATTCTATAAAAGGCACCAATACTTTCTCAATATGCTGGCAGTGCTGGTATTCCTGGTAATAACCAGAGCGCTGGATTGGTTTGCCTGGACTCCCCCATATCCGGATAAAATAAAAGATGTTTTATTAGATCGCCTGTTTGAATTCTTTTCTTTCCTGCCATTTGTTTTCTTGTTCATATATAGCTACAGTTTGGCAATTAAAAGGAAGCATTCTGTTTTACTCTATTCCCTCATTATAGTATTTACGGTTTTTGGGCCAAGCCTGTTCCTGTTTTTAAGTACCTGGCTTGAAACTACCTTATGGAGAAAGGATGTTCTGCCTTTTACGATTGATCTGATTAAAAAATATTCACCCGGAGTCAGCCTTGTTCTTTTATTTTTAAGCGCTACGTTCTACCTTACCTACTTCCAACTTCAATCGGGCAAACAAAAAGAAGAGATGCAAAAGGCAGAAACATTAGCCAAAGATGTTCAGCTTAAGATGCTCCGTTACCAGATAAACCCTCATTTTTTATTTAATGTGCTGAATTCAATCTACACATTAATTGATGAAAATACAGATATGGCTAAGAAACTTGTAATAGATATGTCGGAATATTACAGGTATACCCTTAACAAACAACAACTCAAAGTTTCTATCGAAAAAGAGGTTGAATCAATTTTGAAATATCTTGAAATTCAGAAAACAAGATTCGAAGAGGAATTTCAATATGAAATATCAATTGATGAAGAAGTAAAATCCATATTAATACCTACGTTCCTGATTCACCTGCTGATTGAAAACGCTGTTAAATATGGAACAAAGACAGCGAAACAAAAATTGATTGTTCATCTCTCAGTTAAACTGGTAAACAAAATGCTTTTAATCAGGGTCTCAAATACAGGTAAAATATTGAATTCTAGTCCTAATAGTGAGAAAAATATTGATGGAACCAGTAATGGTATTGAAAACTTAAAAAACAGGCTGGGATTATACTATAATGATAACTATTCATTTTCGCTTAAAGAGGAAGACGGATGGGTTGTTGCAGCCATTGAAATTAATAATATTAATACCCGATGACAAACTTAAAAGCAATTATAGTAGATGACGAAAGGCTGGCCAGGGTTAATTTGAAGAAGTTATTGGAACCTCACCCCGAAATAGAAATAGTTGGAGAAGCCAGTTCATGTAATAGCGCCATTGAATTGATCAACCTTCATAAACCTCAATTGATTTTTCTTGATATACAGTTAAGCGGAGAAACAGGTTTCGACTTGTTGGAGGTAATAGACAATTCAATAAAAATAGTTTTTGTCACAGCTTATGATGAATATGCCATTCGTGCCTTTGAGGTAAATGCCATAGATTACCTGCTAAAACCTGTAAACCCCGAAAGGTTAAAAGTGGCAATAGATAGGGTAATAACCAGAGAAAAGGTACAAAAAAGGGAGGTAAAGAATTATGAATATTCTGACAGTATTTATGTGCGGTTAAATAATTATGCTTCCAGATTCATAAAAATCAGCTCAATAAATTTTATTGAACCGGTGGGCAATTATTCCAAAATCGTTACAATTGAAGGCAAACATTGTCTGGTTTTAAAAACCTTGAAGCAATGGCAGGAAGAACTTCCTGATAATAATTTTGTAAGGATACACCGATCAAGTATTGTTAATATCGAACATGTTGACCACATAGAAAAAGATTCAAATACCCAACACCGAGCTTATATGAAAAACATACCTGAACCACTTGAAGTCAGCCGCAGGTATGCCAAAAAACTAAAAGCTTTAATTTAGGGTATCTGCTGTTTCATTCAATTAAATTGCCACTTATCATATTATCTGACCGCTAATCATTTTTCCCTTTGATTATGCATGGTGCATTATTTTCTTTGCGGCTATTATTCATTAATAGAAAATTTTTATGAAAACAACAACAAGGATCTTTATCCTGATCCTTTTATTTATCACCAAAATAGGTTTTTCTCAAACAGTTGTGCAGTCGGTTAGAGGGTTAGTATTCGATAACGAAACCCAAACTCCTTTGATTGGAGCCACAGTTGTAATTACAGGTACAAAACCATTATTAGGTGCTTCGACGGATTTGATGGGAAATTATAAAATATCAAATGTGCCTTTAGGTCGTTATAATATTCATATCAGTTATATTGGATATGATCCGGCAATAGTATCCGAAATACTGGTTACTTCGGGCAAAGAGGTTGTTATTAATACCGGTTTAAAACAATCTGTTAACCAAATGAATGAAGTAACTGTTAAAGCATACTCACGTAAAGACATACCTTTAAATACTATGGCATCAATAAGTGCACGTTCATTTTCGGTTGAAGAAACCCGACGTTATGCCGGAGGCGTGGATGATCCTGCACGTATGGCTTCAGCGTTTGCAGGCATTACTTCTGGAAATCTTCAAGACAATGCTATTGTTATCAGAGGGAATTCACCTAAAGGCGTGTCATGGAGGCTTGAAGGTGTAGATATCCCGAATCCCAATCATTTTCCTGGTGCAAATATGGCTGGGGGTGGTATCGTTACTGTTTTCAGCAGTCAGATGTTGACCAATTCCGATTTTTACACAGGGGCATTCCCTGCTGAATATGGCAATGCCCTTGCAGGTGTTTTCGATATAAAATTCAGAACCGGGAATAGCGAGAAAAGAGAGCATACAGTTCAATTCGGTGTATTAGGCATTGATATAGCTTCTGAAGGTCCTTTTAAAACAGGGAGCAAAGCTACTTATTTGTTCAATTACCGTTATTCTACGCTTGGTTTATTGCAGCCATTATTACCTGCTCATTCAGGATTGCCTGTATATCAGGATTTAAGCTTTAAACTTAATTTTCCAAATAAATATGGCAGCATATCTGTATGGGGGATTGGAGCATTGGATAATATGCAAAAAGGGCAAATAAGTGATTCTTCCAAATGGGAAAATGAAAATTCCAGAAGTAGTTTAGATTGGAAACTAAGTATGGGTGCCTTAGGTATTACAAATAAATTGTTTTTAGGAAAACAAACCTACATTAACACAACGGTTGCTGCATCGGGTACACTTAATCAGATGGACATGAAACGTTTTGATAATAATTTAGTTGCAAGACCAAATTGGTTTTTAGTCGATAATTCAGGTAAAATTGCTTTGAGTACATTTATAAACCATAAGTTTAGCAAAAGAAATACTCTGAAGGCAGGCATTAATTATCGTACTTTGTTTTACAATTTAGATTTGAACAGCACCATTAATAATGTTCCTGAAACTTTTCAAAACTATGTTAAAGAAAACGGTTATAGTAGTTTCTCAGAGTTTTATATTCAATCAAAATATGATATTACTGAAAATCTTTCCATCAATTCCGGCATTAATACGAAATATTTTGCTCTGAATAATGATTTTTCAATTGACCCTCGAT
>JBGOZX010000194.1:0-7219 GCA_041480425.1 Bacteroidia bacterium | reverse complement strand
TATAAATGGCTATTCTCTTATTGGAGAATTATTTGTTGTGAATTTACTTAAAGAAAACTGCTGTTATTTTATTAGCAGCAGTTTTCTGATTATATAACTCTTAAAAGTTAACTCCAGAGCCTGTCATGGGAACGTTTCTGGTCCCACTCAGGGGTTGGCTCAAAATAACCCTTTGCATCGCGGCTCAGATGTTTTTTCATCTCTTCATCGTTCAGTTCAATTCCTAATCCAGGTGCATCGAGTGGAACATTAGCAAACCCTTTGCTGACCATTGGCTGCGATCCCACCATTTTTACCAGGGTTCCCCACCATGGAGAATCAACACTATGATGCTCGAGAGCCAGGAAATTTTGCGTAGCAGCTGCGCAATGTACGTTTGCCATGAAACAAACTGGAGAACCAGCCATGTGCATGGACATAGCAACACCACACTCTTCAGCATAATCGCCGATTCTTTTGGTCTCTAAAAGTCCACCGGAAGTGCCAAGGTCAGGTTGGATAATATCCACTGCACGTGCATCTAATAAAGGCTTAAACCCTCCTTTTAGCATATAAATGTCTTCACCGGTACAGGTAGGCGTTTCAATTGCGTCAGATAAAGTTTTATTCTGATCGGTGTAGAACCATGGAACCATATCTTCCACCCATGCAAGCCTGTATTTTTCCATGGTTTTCCCAAAGCGGATTGCGTTGTTGACATCAAAATGGCCGAAGTGATCAGCACAAAGGGGCATTTCATAACCAACTGCATTTCTTACATCTTCAACATATTCAGCCAATCCCGCCAACCCTTTATCTGTAATCTGAACCTGGGTAAAAGGATGTAATGTACTTCCATAACCCATATAATCTTTCAGGTCATACTGACCTGTTGCTCCATCCCAGAATTTAGTATTAACAAGTGCATCAGGCTGATTAGCAACAACATGAATCCCGAGGTCCATTTTAAGCCAGGTAAAGCCCTGTTCATCAACCCTTCTTTTCATCGTTAATGCAAATGCCTGAGGATCCTTGGCGCCAGGAGTATCGGCATATAACCTTATTTTATCACGATATCTGCCTCCAAGCAATTGCCATGCCGGAATATTATAAGCTTTACCACACAGATCCCATAAAGCCATCTCAACTGCACATACACCACCACCCTGTCGCCCATGGTATCCATATTGCCTTATTATTTTAAATAGCATCTCCACATTACATGGATTCAAACCCAGAATACGGCTTTTAAGGAAGAGTGCGTAGCGTTCATCAGCGCAATCTCTTACTTCACCCAGGCCATAAATGCCCTGATTGGTATCGATACGAATAATTGGTTTACGTCCGCTATCCCCCATAACCGCAACACGCATATCAGTGATCTTCAGTTCAGAAGGACTTGAGGAGCGCTGAACGTTTGAGGTGCTCTGTGCTATGGTATCTTCTATTGACAATTTCATTAAACCTCCTATAGCTAAACCTCCCAGAGCTGCTTTTTTAAGGAAAGCACGACGATTATTGGTTGTGGATGGATTAGCAATTTCTGCCCTGATGGCTTCTGCTTCTGCCTTTTCATTTTGTCTGCTTTTATCAGCAATTTGCTGTAAAATACTTTTCATTATATAATAAGTTTTAAGTTTATAGAATATATAGAATGAATTGTGTTTTAAAACTAATTAACTTATGGCACTTCTAAAAACTATTCTCTAATGCCATCATTTGAGACAAATATAATACATGGTTTTCTAAAAGTCTAATTATATCCTCCTCCCTCTGTTTAATATATAATCCTAAATACCAATACATTACGAAATTATATCTTTCATGTTTAAAAATACCTATCCCATGGCAACAACAATTTTCAACTGAACACAGCTACTGATATTATAAGTGAGGTTCACACTGTGAAATAAAAGCTTTGCTATTCCACTGGTGAATTATTCCGATTTTTACTTAGGTTCTTGTAATAGCATCTGAATATTTTCACTATATGTGTTAAGAAGGACTTTATCAGCAAACCCTTACCAGAAATAGTATTATTATAACACAAAAAAAAGCTATCGTGAAACAACCTTTTTTAAACTATTATTTTTTCTCTTTTATTATAAATGTAAATCAATCATGTTCTTTATTAAAAGAATGCAGGATTTATGGTGTTATAATAGTTCCGTCTCTCTTACGCACAGTCCAACCGGGGGCACTATTATTAATTGGATATTTTGCTGCTTCTTTTTCATTGATATCTGCTCCATGACCCGGGACCTCATTTACATACAAATAGCCATTTTCCATAGTGGGACTTCCAGGAAAGACCTCTCGTACTTTATCTGAAAAAGTTACTGATTCCTGAATCCCGAAATTCCAGGTTGCCAGATCCATGTGAGCCTGTGCTGCATGTCCAACAGGGGAGGTATCCCCCGGACCATGCCATGCTGTTTTTACATTGAACCATTCACCTAACCTGGCTACTTTCATGGCAGGAGTTATACCTCCAATCTGAGAAACATGTATGCGGATAAAATCAAAAAAATGATTTACCATCGGATCCACAAATTCGTTGATATTGTTAAATAATTCTCCCATAGCGAAAGGTACAGTTGTACTTTCCCTTAGCTGTTTCCACCAGCTCCTGTTTTCAGGTGAAAGCGGATCTTCAATGATAAAGGGCCTGTATTGCTCAACCTGTCTGCACATATTAATTACATCCATTGGTTGGGAACGTTCATGAATATCATGCATTAATTCAATATCCTCCCCACATCTTTTTCGCACTACTTCAAACAAATTAGGTACTGATCTGGCATAAGCCTTATCATCCATGAAACTATCGTTGGGCATACCAAATCCAGCATCTTTAAAATCAGGATTACTACCTATGGTTCCAACGCCTCCATAGCCGCCTTTTTGAAAAGCCATTAAGGTGGAACCACCTCGTTGAATCCTTACGTGGCGAAAGCCCTGCTCCATAAATTTCTGAACACTATCTGCTACTTCTTCAGGTGTCGCACCACTTGCATGTCCATAACAATCAACTGCAAAACGGCATTTTCCACCTAACAGTTGATATAGAGGCATATTCGCCCGTTTTGCTTTAATATCCCACAAAGCCTGATCCAAACCACTTAATGCATTATTTAAAACAGGGCCGTTTCTCCAGTATGAACTTGTATAAAAGGCATGCCACATATCTTCAATATTATCTACATCTCTGCCAATGCAGAAGTCGGGCATATACTTATTGATAGCGGTAACAACAACTTCGGCCCGCTGTGTAAAGGAAGCACAACCAACGCCATATAATCCGGGTTCCATTGTTTCTACTTTTACTATAACAAGATTTAAACCTTCGGGTGCTGTACCGATTGCCTTGACGCTTTTAATCTTAAGAGGCGCTAATCCTGTTGCTGGCTTATGAATATTATCCGGAACCTGTACCTGCGCAGTAACGATTGCGTCTGAAGAATCCGTATCTGAAAATCCCATACCTGTAATACCAGTTGAAGCTTTCTTAAGAAAGTCTCTGCGGCCCGATTGACCGTTACTATTTTCCTTTCTAATAGAATCTAATGGTTTTTTCATATAAATTTTTTAACGATAAATCCAGGAAGAGCCCAATGCCTGGTTTTTTCTGCAATTTATTGCAGAATACTTTTCATTATTTCTTTTCAGCTATTGTTTCAATGATAACATCTTTTTGCTCAAATAATCCTTTTTTGAACTGTAATCCTAATCCTGGAAGATCAGGAGGAAGAACCATACCATTTTTTACCTGAGGGGTATTCTCAAAGTAAAGTATGTCCCTGTCATGCCATTCAGGGTAGACACTTTCAACATAAAAAAGATTAGTGATTGCTGCTGCAAGATGGGTTGAAGCATACCATAAGATTGGTCCGCCTGAAGTATGCATCATAGTAGGAATATAATATGTATTTGCCATATCGGAAATCTTCTTTCCCTCGGAAATACCACCACACCAGGTAAGATCATACATCACAATTTCTCCTGCTTTAGACTCAAGCATCTCCCTGAAAGGAAACCTGGTAGCCAGGCGTTCACTGATAACCAGGGGGATACTTGTTTCCTGGTTCAAAGATACGTAAGCCTGCATATTGTCCTGCAATAACATATCTTCCAGAAAAAGAATTTCATATGGTTCCACTGCATGGGCGATTCGTATGGCACCGGGAAGGTTCCACATACTGTGAAATTCACATCCTATTTCAAGATCATAACCGACTGAATCTCTCACTCTTTTTATCCAATCAAGGCTCTCGTCAATATCGTTCCTGGATATATATTCTCCGTTATTTCTGGCTGCTACTCTGTCAAAGGGGCAAAACTTAATTGCTTTTATTCCTTCCGTGACAAGGAACTTAGCGATCTTTTCCATATCTTTTTCGAGAGTCCATCCATTTATTGCCCTATTACTACCATTTGTGTAGGTATTATAAACTCTGATTTTTTTATTAATAGAACCTCCCAACAACTGGTATAACGGCATATTACAGGTCTGACCTAAAATGTCCCATTGAGCAATATTTATAGCCGACAAAGCCCGTATCTCTGATCCGCCGGAGACATTAAATGCATTTCTCCGGTAGATTCTTTCCCAGGTCTGTTCAATTTCTAAGGGATTTGAATCAAGAAGTCCTCCCGCCAGATTATGCCAATCCATGTCTTTGAAATCAATAGAATTAGGTGCCAGAGGATATGTTTCGCCAGTTCCTATAATTCCCGAATTAGTATGCAGCCTGATCCATATCCAGTGAGCATTCTTAAACCGGACCGTTTCAACCTTGGTGATTGTAAGATTCTGAGCAGCAGACATAGCTTTTGCGCGGAGAGGTGCTAATCTGTCAAAACCCAAAAGTCCGAAAACACCCAGACCTGATTTTTGTAAAAAGTTTCTTCTGTCCATGATTTATAGTTGTTTAAATATTATACTTATATTTATTTCAATAATAGCACAGAAACGACAACTTATGCTGTCTGTTAAGGTCTGATTATAGTACCATCCTTTTTTCTTACAGTCCAGCCCGGGGCATTATTATTAATCGGATATTTGGCAGCCTCTTTTTCATTAATATCAACGCCAAGTCCGGGAGCTTCATTTACATACAGATATCCATCTTTATAAGTCGGGCAACCAGGGAAAACAGTTTGTTCCTTTTCTGAGAAGGCATAACCACCCTCCTGAATCCCGAAATTCCATACAGCAAGATCAATATGAAGATTAGCAGCATGTCCAACAGGTGAAACATCGCCTGGTCCGTGCCATGCAGTTTTTACATTGAACCACTCACCTAATCTGGCAACTTTCATTGCAGGAGTTATTCCCCCGATTTGCGAAATATGAATTCGGATATAATCAAAATAATGATTAACCATTGGTTCCACAAATTCGTTGATGTTATTAAAGAGTTCTCCCATCGCAAAGGGTACAGTCGTACTCTCACGGAGCTGTTTCCACCAGTGTGTATTTTCAGGAGAAAGGGGATCTTCAATAAAGAAGGGACGAAATTCTTCCACCCGCTTGCACATATTAATTACATCGATCGGTTGCGACCGCTCATGAATATCATGGCACAATTCAACCTCTTCACCACAGGCTTTACGAACAGTTTCAAACAATTTGGGTACTCCGGTTATATAATCATGTTCGTCCATAAAAAGATCTCCTTCTGCTCCAAATCCGGCAGCTTTAAAATCCGGGACAGCTGGCACAGCTCCAACACCTCCATATCCGCCCAGCTGAATCCTGACATATTTAAAGCCTCTATCCATGAATTGTTTTACATTTGCAGCAACATCGTCATAGGTTCTTCCACCAGCATGCCCGTAAACAGGAACAGCAAAACGCGATTTGCCACCAAGAAGCTGATAAACCGGCATATTGGCACGTTTGCCTTTAATGTCCCATAAAGCCTGATCTAATCCGCTTATGGCATTATTTAATACCGGACCATTGCGCCAATAGGAGCTAACATAGAAAGACTGCCACATATCCTCTATATTATCAACATCTCTCCCGACACAAAAATCGCTCATATATTTTTCAATAGCAGTTACCACAGAAAAAGCACGTTGTGTGAATGTAGCACATCCCAATCCATATAATCCGGGCTCAGTAGTCTCCACTTTTACAACAATTAAGTTGGAATACGAAGGTGCAGTGGCAATAGCTTTCACACTTTTGATCTTTATTGGAGCCATTGCTTTGGCATAGGCTGGAGTCTCGTATGGAGCCGTGTTTGCTTTAATTCCGTTTAATCCTAAAAATCCGGCAGCTGATCCAAAAGCCATTGTCTTCATAAAATCTCGCCGACCAGTTGCCAACTTGCATTTTTCTTTTTTCATTGTTTTCATTTTAGTTTTAATGATTAAGACTATCATTTATTTAACTGTATTCCAATATATTAATTTAACCAACTGAACAAATATCCTCAACTTATCATCCCCACCATGGTTCATCCTTCGGAAGATTATTCTTAAGAAAAGCCTTATCTATTGAGAGCAGAAGCTCGTTTTAATAGCTATAAACTTAACCGGGAAATTTCTTCTCGAATAAATGTTCATACTTGCTATATAATTGTTTACAAGATTACCATATCAAATAATCTGTCATGAAACCTGCAATTAATTACCAGAAATCACACATAACTGGCTGGATTTCAAGAACATAAACATCATACTGAAAACCAGCACTTTTTTCGTATCAGTACTTCCCTCTTCCGGTTGCTAATCGAAGAAGTTCTTGTCTTCTTCAGCAAGATATTGTCTTGCTCCCTTTTTATCTATTTCAATTCCAAGACCAGGTCCGTCCCAAACATCAATAAGGCCACCTTTCACAATTGGATTAGGAAGCCCGGAAACAATATCATACCACCATGCGGGATTTGCCTGGCAATATTCAAAGGCTATATAGTTTTCCGGCATTGCGGCTCCCGCATGAACCTGGGCAGCAATACCGATTAATCCGTCGAAAGTACCATGAGGTGCGAATTGAATGCTATGCATATCAGCATATTCGGCCACCCATTTCATCTCAGCTATACCTCCCATATCTTCCGGGTCAGGACCAAGAATCCTTACCGCATGTTTTTCTATCAGTTCACGGAAGTTTTGACGCAGGTATATCTGTTCGCCGGTATGTATAGGGGTTGTTGTACTACGTGTAAGTTCACGGTAGTCATCAGCCATTACATAAGGTGTGTAATCGCCTGTAAGCATATCTTCCAGC
>JBGOZX010000193.1:0-7328 GCA_041480425.1 Bacteroidia bacterium | reverse complement strand
TTATACTTTTGATTGAATAAAAAATATTAAAAATGTACACAAAACTTCATAATCCGGTTGGGCAATTATTGTCAATAATGCTTTTTTCCTTTATTGCTGTCGAAAGCATGACCGCCCAGGTAAAAATTTCGGAGCAGGAATGGATAATTCCTACCTATCTTGTCAGTCCGCCTGATAAAAATCCGATGTTCTTTAAAGGGGAATCCTACCAGGGGGCTTCAAAATACATTTATCCGTATGGATTAAATGATATGATTTCCGATGAGAAAACCAACAAGGCATGGAAAGCCTTAACGCTTGAAAACGAATACATTAAATTATGTGTCACTCCCGAAATAGGTGGTAAACTATACTATGCAACCGATAAAACCAACAATTACAATTTCGTTTATAAAAACAATGTTGTAAAGCCCTCAAATATTGGTATGCTGGGAGCATGGGTATCGGGAGGAATTGAATGGTGCGTTCTTCATCACCACCGTGCATCCACTTTTCTGCCCGTTGATTATACTCTTGCAGAAAATGAGGATGGCAGCAGGACGATTTGGATCGGAGAAACTGAACCACGCCATCGGATGAGATGGACTATTGGAATTACTGTTTTCCCCGGCAGATCGTACTTCGAGGCAGAAGTTAAAATTCATAATCCCACACCATATACCAATACTTTTTTATATTGGGCTAATGTTGCGGCACACACAAATGAAAACTACCAGGCAATATTCCCTCCAAGTGTCCGGTTCGCAACCTTCCACGCAAAGAATAGTTTCACTCACTGGCCTTTTTCCACTGAAGTTTATGCAGGACAGGATTTTACAAAAGGTGTCGATGTAAGCTGGTGGAAGAACGTTACTAGTTCCAGTTCGTTTTTTGCATATGACCTGAAGGAGGATTTTATGGGCGGATATGATCACGGTAAGGAAACCGGAACAGTTCACATCGGTGACCATAATATTATTAAAGGAACTAAATTATGGGAATGGGGCTCAGGCGCACGCGGTCAGGCTACAGAAGCCAGATTAACTGATAATGACGGACCCTACGTCGAAATAATGGTCGGGGCATTTTCCGATAACCAGCCTGATTACAGCTGGATCAAGCCTTACGAAGTAAAAACGTTTAAGCAGTACTGGTACCCGGTAAAGGATATTCAGGGATTCAGGAATGCCAATCTTAATGGAGCCGTAAATATGGAAGTGCGGGAAAAGAACCAGGTTTTTCTCGGTTACTATTCCACCAGAAAAGTAAGCAAAGCGAATATTGTCCTTAAGAAAAGTGGTAAGATAATTTTTGAAAAGAACATGGAGATTTCTCCTGAAAACGCTTTTAACCAGTTAATTAAAATTGATGGCTCCTTTGATATTACCGATCTCTCAACTGAAATGACCGATTCGGAAACCGGTGAAATACTGGTTTCATATTATCCTGTAAAGAAGCAGAACGAAGAAAAACTTCCGGAGATTGTCAGGCGTCCTGAATTACCAAAGGATATGGCCACGGTGGAGGAACTATATTTAACCGGCAGCAGGATTCAGCAATTTTATAACCCAACTATGAATGCAATGGATTATTATGAGGAAGCCCTGAAACGCGACCCATATGATATCCGAACCAGTGTTGCAGTCGGAAATACATTTCTAAAAAATGGCGATTATATCCGTGCCAGAGGCTATTTTGTCAAAGCTATAAAAAGATTAACAAAAGATTATACCCGTCCATCCACCTGTGAAGCCCTTTATCTTCAGGGCCTTACACTAAAGGCACTCGAACTTTACGATGAAGCAGTCGATACTCTTTACCGTGCAACCTGGGATTATGCATTTCATTCTGCTGCTTATCTTGAACTGGCAAGGATATCATGTCTGAAAGGTGATCTGACAAAAGCTCTGGATCAGGTAAATGAATCATTATCAACAAATTCCAGAAACAATAGTGCCATTAGTCTTAAAGCATCCATACAGAGACGAATGGGTGATTATAAGGGTTCAATGACAACACTGGCAAACGTTCCTGTTAATGATCCACTCGACTTTAGGGCAGGAAATGAAAATTATCTGATTATAAAAGAATCGGGTGATATTCAGAAAGCAGAAAAAGAGCTTGCAGGTCTTACCAGGAAAATGAGAGATTTTGATCAGAATTACCTTGAACTTGGAGTGTCATATCTGAATGATGGTCTGATCAATGAAGCTGAAGACATACTTAGTCGCTTTAAAGGAAAGAATCCCCTTGTTTACTATTATCTTGGCTACATTAAGGACAATAAAAGGAATAAAGAGCAGGCTGAAAAATTATTTGAAGAGGGCTCTGAGCTACCTGTTGATTATTGCTTCCCATTCATGCTGGAGACAATCAAGGTATTAAAGCTGGCTTCAGAATATAACTCAGCTGATGCAAAACCCTGGTATTATCTGGGAAACCTGTTGTATGACAAACAACCTCAGAAGGCTATTGAATGCTGGGAGAAAGCTGTAAAGCTGGATCCGTCATTTGCTATCGCATTCCGAAATTTAGGCTGGGGATATTACCAGGCCGAAGGTGATGGTTATAAAGCAATATCTGCCTATGAAAAGGCTATAAACATCAAAAGGGATGAACCGGTTTATTATTCTGAACTCGATGCATTGTACGAGATGAGCAATGCTCCTATTGAAAAAAGACTTAATCTGTTTGAGGGGAGCAACGATGTGGTAAAAAAACGTGATGATTCTTTCGTACGACAGATAATTGTACTTACTCTGGCAGGAAAACCCGAAAAAGCTGTGGAGTATTTATCAGGAAGAAATTTCAGTTACCGCGAAGGGAATTCAAGGGTCAGGGAAGTGATTATCGATGCTCACCTGATGCTGGGGAAGAAATATTTTGCAGAGAAGAATTACCAGAAAGCTTTGGAACACTTCCTGCTGGCACAGGTCCCTGATGAAGAGGGTGGCAGCGCCAGAGCAGGAAGCAGGGAAATACAGGTGAATTATCACATTGGCCTTACCTATGAAGCACTTGGGAATAAAACCAAAGCAAAGAACTATTTTAAGCTGGCTGCTGACCAGAATTTAAGAGGATCAAACTATATTGGTTATTATCAGGGATTGAGTTTTCTTAAATCAGGCAATAAAACGAGAGCATCAGAGATTTTCAATTCGCTTATAGCAGATGGAGATAAACAGATCAGCCAGGGTTCAAATACTGATGTTGATTTCTTTGCCAAATTCGGCGAACGCGAGGCTAAAAATGTGCAGTTGTCAAATGCATATATGCTGAAAGGGCTTGGTTATAAAGGCCTTGGCGATACTGAAATGGCAACAGAAAACCTGAAAAAAGCTGTGGAACTCTCAGCAAGTAATCTCTATGCAAAGGTTGAATTGATGGAACTCACCCCCTAAGGGATGAGTTCATGGGATTACTGGTCTGATTGTAACTGTAAAATCATAACGTTGGGGCATTACCTGATATTCAGGAAAAACACCTGTTGCAGTGCACCCCACCCCGCTCGTGGCATAATCGAAATTGAAAGTTATACCATCAAATGGATGAAGCTGGTACGTGTATAATGCTTTAGTGAGGTTATCTGCAGAATAGGGATGAGCACTGAAGTTAAATAACTTGTTTCCTTTGAATTCCAAACCTGAACCATTTGCATCAGTTATCCTCACCCACCGGTTGTCAGTTCTTAAGCCATAATCCTGTGGTATCAGATATGGTTCATACATTTTTCTGACGGTTGATTTATAAATACCTATTCTATATCCCGATTTACGGTCAGGATAGTTTTCCTGAGGACCCCGGCCATACCACTGAACCTGATCAAGGCTTTTGTCCAGGACCCATTCCTCTCCAATCCTTGGAAGCCAGGATGGCATCTGGCCATCAGGTATTATGGAATTCTCTAAAGTAATTTCACCAGAACCGTCAATAATATATTTATTGCTGGTAATAAATGCACCTCTTTTTGTTCCAAGAAGCATGATACTTTTGACACTTACTATAACTCTGCTTTCACCTGATTTATCCCAATTGAAATTATCAATGGTACAGGTAAGCTTATCGAGACCAGCTGAATACCATTCAGTTGCAGCCATACGGCCGAAACCTTCTGTCAGGTGTTTAATGTTCGACGCGCCGAAAGTCCATTCATCAGTTTCATTGGCAAGAGGTGCCCGCCAGACATTCAGTCCGGCACCCTTCTTTATCAGTTCTTTTCCACCCATCTGCATTGAAATTATGGCACCTGCTTTTTTACTAAAGGTATATGTAAAATCTTTCCCTTTAATAATTAGTTTTTCTCCCTCTTCTTCTACATTTATTGAAGATTCAGGAAGTGTTGGTTTATCAGCAACAGGCTTATACCATGGCAATTCCATCTGATCCCAGGCTATTTCAAAACCAGGTTCAGCCCAAAGGGTTTTTCCCTTTTGCCTGAAACTTATCAGTAACCGGTATTCGACTCCTTCCTTCAGCTCAGGCTTTCTGAAGGGTATTGCCAAAAGAGCTTTTTTCTGTGGTTCAAGATTAACTTGCAGGCCCCCATTCTGTATTTCTTCCCCATCGGCCTGTAACGTCCATACAGCATTCAGTTCGATGAGGTTGGTAAAGAGATAGCGGTTAATAATTTCTACTTCTCCATTTTCGGCTGAAATTAATTTTACTTTCACCGGCTGACCCGATTTTTTTATCTGCCACATCTCAGGCTGGGGCCGCCGGTCAGGCCAGATTGCTCCGTATGTTCTTGCACCAATGCCATAACTGTAAAATTCACCCCCTCCGGTAACCTCTTCAAAATCGAGCCAGAGAGAGGCCTGTTTTTTAATTTCTTCGGTGACATTTTTTAACGATGCCGCAGAAACAGTTTTTGGGATTATACCAACCTGGTCGATTATTGCATCGCATATATAGACATTTGTCTCCTGTCCGTGAATTTCAGCATTCCTTCCGATATTAACAGGAAACGGAGTATTCCTGATATTTCCTGATACAGGCTTGCGGTCGCTCTCTCTGCCATCGATGGTTACAGAAATTGCTTTGCCATCATAATTAGCTGTTACATGATGCCAGTTATATTCCCAGTTCTGCGGCAGAGCAATTTGCACAGACCTTTTTAGCCTTGTTGTCACATAAAATTCAAGTGAGTCTTTCCTGATCTGGTGTAATCCGAACTGATAATTTCCTTTTGTTATCAGTGTTCCGGCCGAGCTGCTCAGAGAACGTGGATAAACCCATAACGTCAGAGTTAACTTGTCGCCGTTAATCTCAAGGGCATCATCCCTGTAAACTTCAACCCATTGATCATGACCATTCAGGTCGATTCCTTTTCCTGATATTCCATCTGTAAGTTTAGCCCTTCCCATGAGATTAACCTGTATATTATTACCGGAACCATCTTTAAGAGCCTGTACCTTTTCAGTTATTCCTGTACTTACAAAATCCCATATCGCACCTCCCATACTCCTCGGATGGTTGTAAAAGGCATCCCAGTAATCATCGAGACCGCCACCTCCGTTGCCTGTAACAGCCAGATATTCATCGAGAAATGATGGTCGTGGGTCAATACTATCAGATACCAGGTACACCTCTGTAAGTAAATTATATATTTGAGGATATCTCGGTCCTATTATCTCTTCGCAAGGATGGCTGAAAGCATTGCCACCATACATCCAGAAGCGGGTTTTATCGTACTTTTTCCCCTCATTGATAACAGCGCAGATATTATCACCCTCACCACTCTCATTTCCGGCACTCCAGAAAAGAACGCAGGGATGGTTCCTGTCTCGCAACACCATTTTCCTGGCTCTCTCGCGGTACATACCCTCCCAATCTTTTCTTTCTGATAAATATTCAGTGGCATGAGCTTCATCACCTGTTTCATCAACCACGTAAATACCATATTCATCAGCTAGTTCCAGATATCTTATAACCGGAGGATAATGAGAGGTCCTTACACAATTTATATTAAACTGTTTGAAAAGGCTCAGATCTTTTCTGATGGTAGCCTCATTCATAGTATGTCCAAGGGTTGGATGTTGCATATGACTGTTGATACCATTTAGTTTGACCGGAACACCATTCAGGTAAAAGACCTGGTTTCGTATCACTGTTTCTTTGAATCCTATCCTCCCTGAAATTACCTCCTCCGTTTTTCCTGCAGGATCAATAAGTTCAAAGGTCAGAGTATAAAGGTTCGGATATTCAGCTGACCATTTCGCCGGATTTTTAATATTTTCAGATAATTTAATAGTCTGTTTGTCTTTCGACAAGACTGATAAATTATTGGATATAAAAGTTTTCACTACTTTCTTATCATGATCATAAAGTGTAGTTTTTACACTATAACCTTTCCCGGGCTGTACTGAGTAATTCTTTAAATCTATAGATATATCAAGTCTTGCATCGATATAGCTTTCATCCAGATCAGTTGTTGCGACCCAATCAAAGATGTGTATTTTTGGAGTGGCAAAAAGCCAGACATTGTCAAAAATACCTGCCAGTCTCCAGTAATCCTGATCCTCAAGATAATAGCCATCAGAATATTTAAAAACTATTACTGCAATAATGTTTTTACCCGGCTTCAGGTATTTAGTAATGTTGTACTCAGCCGGTTCCTGCGCTCCTTCATTATAACCTGCCTCCTTTCCGTTTATCCATACAAACGAAGCAGAGGCAGTTTTTTCCATCCGGAGGAATACCTCTTTATCTTTCCATGAGGAAGGAATATTAAACGTTTTTCGATAGGAACCTGTGGGATTATATTCTCTCGGGATGTAAGGGGGATTAGGAGGGAATGGGGTTATTACGTTTCTAAAAAGAGGATCTCCATAGCCTTTCATCTCCCAGTTGGATGGCACACTGATGGTATCCCATTTTTTATCATTAAAACTCTCTGTAAAAAATCCGGAAGTAACACCTTCCGGAGTATCTGAATAGTGAAATTTCCAGATACCATTTAACGAAAGATAATTTAATGCTTTGCCGGGATTGTTTTGTAAAGCCTCATTGACAGTCTGATAAGACACAATTGGAACATGGCCATCCTCCTGGTTCAGCTCAAATACCTGGGTATTCTCAAGGTAACTATATATATTATTAAGAAAATCTTTATCCTGTGCTGAAACGAAAGCAGCAAAGTAAAATAAAAGACCAAATGACAGGATCTTTTTCATGTTAAATCAAATTTTAAATGATAGAGGAAATATACTCAAAAATAACAATAAACCCATAACTAAAGCAGGACGGAATTCTATTCAAATGTGACGGGCGACAGACTTCAGGGATTTTTGTCTGATGACAAGGCTTTTATAAACCTGTACATGAAATCCACTCCATCATAGTATTCTTTT
>JBGOZX010000192.1:0-7340 GCA_041480425.1 Bacteroidia bacterium | reverse complement strand
ATCTAATCTAACCATCATTAAATAGACTGTCGAATGTACCTTAACTTGATATATCATCAAATTGATTAATTCTTGAATAATTGCTTAACTTGTAAATCTATTTGACTAGTTTGTTGTATCTATATATTTCATTAACAGATAATTATATATTTATATTTGACAGATAATTATTACTATGACAATCTGGACTGCAGAAATAAAAGAACTAACAACCTTTAATATTATATTTTATTAAAATTGATACATTATTCTGTGGCATCACGAGTAAATTGGAATTTCAGCAGATTGCAAGAGATATAGAAGCCAAATACCAGGCAGAGCATGAAAGGGTAAGGAAATGGCTGGGGGAGAAGGGGATGCTGTAGGAATACCAGACCGTGCGGTTGACAACCGGGTTTTAAAAGTCATCACCTTTACATTTCTTATCTGATAACCTATTTGGGAGGCATTGAATTTGCTGGCGGTAAATTGAAGGAGGCGTCTATTACTCATTG
Organism: Bacteroidia bacterium; assembly: GCA_041480425.1. Classification (GTDB taxonomy): domain Bacteria; phylum Bacteroidota; class Bacteroidia; order Bacteroidales; family VadinHA17; genus LD21. The sequence continues at coordinate 6,846 of JBGOZX010000192.1, read as the reverse complement.
GTGGTATCCTAATATCGGAGCAACTAATGAAACAGGCTTTGCAGCACTTCCAGGAGGTTTCCGTGATGATTATGGCGCATTCGCCACCTACGGCTTCAGCGGTCGCTGGTGGAGTAGTATCCAGGAAAATTCCACGAGTGCCTATTGCACGGAAATAAAAGAATTTTTAGGTTATGCGTTTGGCAGGACGCCCACCAATAAAAATAATGGGCTTTCTGTTCGGTGCATAAAAGATAATTAACCAGATCAGACAATCCTGCCAGGATGTTTATGAATCAATTTATTGAGATCATCCTGAAGTATGGTTGTCCTATCCTATTTGTACACCATATTGGCAAAGGGAAGGATTCCCTTGGCCCTAACAAAGATAATATGCTGGGAACTGTAGCAATACACGGCAAAGCTAGAAGCGTTTTGATGTTGACCAAGCACCGGGCAAATCCCAAAATTAAGTCTCTTAAGATTGTTGAAGATAACTATGTCAATGAGGAGTTAAAGAACCAAGAAATGATATTAGAGTTCAATCCAGTGACATTGTTGCGTTTCATTAATTAAATTTACAATTTAATTGGATGAGTAAATACAGATATTATTACTGAAGCCATTCTGCTGGGTTGGTAATACCGTTGCTTCATAAGAACCTGGTAGAACAAACACCAGAATATTCCCCATCAAATTTCACTCCTCTGTACCATCACAGATAGCAGAGCTTATTAATAAATATAGCAATACTATCTCCCCATTGTGCCAGGAAAAAGATTGTGGGTATTAAACCAAACCTCCTCTACCATAAATTATGCTTTAATAACATCGGAGCTGATAAAATTCACATCTTTAATTTAAAAGATATTCAGTTTAAATGAAATATACTACTGAGGATTACCACTCCGAGTCTGGTAAATTCATAACAATCCATAATTCAATAAAAGCTTAAAGTATGATATAATTATCCTATCGGATATTTGGAGCTATAAATGCAATATCTATTGTTAGAATTACTATTCACTTTAAAGTCCATGATGTGAAAAAGTAGTCCCCTTTGAGGGCATAGTTTTAAAAAGTATCCTTCTTTTCCAGATGTTCCTATAAAGTCAGCTTCTTAAAATCTTCGTCATCGTAAAGGCTTTTAAAATCTTCATCTTTCCGGGCAGATTCCTTTAATGAAGGATTCATGGAGATTGCCTTTTTCAGGTCGGCAAGAGCGTTTGCTTTATCTCCTTTCAGGCAATAAATACAGGCACGGTTATAAATGCTTATCGGGTTATTGGGAGAAAGTTCCAGACCTTTGTTTGCTGCAACGATTGCATCGTCGAACTTACCTATTTCTGCCAGTGCACCTGCTTTCATTCCCCAGACGTCCGGCCTTTTAGGATCCAATGAGGTCGCTCTGTCAAATGCCTTAAAGGCTTCTTCGTATTTGTTCATAGCAAATAGCACCTGTCCTTTCCCCACCCAATTGACTGCTGAATCAGGCTGTACCTTGGTAAGCTTGTCAAAATCTTTCAGCGCTTCTTCATTGTGTCCGTATTCACCTTCAATAAATCCCTTGAAAAATATGATCCCTGTATTCTTTGGATACAACCTGCCCAACTCTTCTAATGATTTTATAGCCTCTTCCTCCCCGGTGGGGGTCCTCTTCATGTTTGCCATGAGCCATCCCTTAACTGCATCTCTGTTGTCAGGCTGGCTTTCCATTATCCTGGTATAGATTTTTGAAGCCTCTTCGGTATTTCCCTGCCTTGTTAAAAATTGTGCCCTTAAAAGGTCTGCTTTGACGGTGTCTCCTTTCGTCAGCGCTTCCTGAATAATTTGAGAATCTTTTGGAGTTGTTTGTGCTTCAGTTTTCCGGCTGAATAAAATTACCAAAATGAGGATCAGTAAAGAAATCAGATTTTTCATTTTGTTTGTTTTTAAGTTAATCACTTAGCTGTACAAAAATGGTTTATAAAGGCACTTTTGGCTTTTATTTTTCTTATTTAAAGTTACACCTTGTTTATGCTGAAGTCAATTTTTATATTAACAATTCGATTAATTAGTTGATGGTGAATAACTCGTACAGCCTTGATCGCTGTGGCCCCTCATGAACAATCATCTGCATTTTCGCTGATAAACTTCTCTACCACAAGATCTATTAACCCCATCCATTTTCACACAGTCTATAAAGCCAACGGTAATTGAAATTTAAAAAACTGACCCGTAGGCGGGTCAGTTTTTTAAATAAAGGTTAAGAAGATTATTAATCGTTGACTATTTTAATGTAAATGAGATGGGAACCGAGTAATAAACCGATACTGCCACACCACTCTGGATGCCCGCCTTTTCAAAATTTGGAAGGGAATTAACAACTCTGACCGCTTCAGCATCGAGAGAAGCATCAACCCCCTCCATTACCTTTGCATCAGAAACTGAACCATCTGCATTTACAACAAACTTCACAGTCACCGTTCCCTCAATTCCTTCTGACTTGGCTTTTTCAGGATAATTGATATTTGTCTTTATATACTTAAGAAGAGCTTCATCCCCTCCTGTGAAAACCGGCATTATTTCCACTTTTTCGAAAGGAGCTGGTGGTGGAGGTGGAGGTGGAGGTGCAATTTCAGTAGCATTCTCTGCTGGTTTCTTTTTCTGACCGCAGGAGGAAAAGGTAATTAATACAGCTAAAATGACCGGCAAAACCAAAAGTAACTTAAGGTTTTCCAGTGCTCTGAAACGTTCTTTTGTAATCATGATAATTCGTTTTTATGGTTAATTTGAGATCTATAATATTTTATGGATTACTGAATATCAAATATACAATGAAACAATTAGTTATGCAACTAAAATCTTAATTAATTTAAGGGAATATAAATATTAACCAGTTGATCCTTATCAAATCGTTTTTTTGTTTATTCTCTAACGTTGGATATTTACAGGAACCAGTTGGGGATTATATAAACAGGGCAAATATAAAGAAGCGTTGGCGGTTCTTGAAAAAAATTGGGAATTAAGACCTATCTATAGGCACGAAGTATATCTTCATCTGGAGGAAGTAAAAAAGGCTATCGCCAATCAGAAATAGTAACAAACCATAATAGTTAGGTTTATGCGATTTGCTAATCACAGTATTTGCAAATAAGCCTCCCAATTCCCCAATCTCTTCATTTAATTGACTATCAATTACATAACATATCGCAAACATCTCATTTAATGTCATTTACAGCCAGTTTAAGACACTTTCTGCACCTATATAGTATTTCTGCATCAACGAAGCTCAGTAATGTTTGAAATCGCTTATAAACAGTGTTTTAGAGCATTTGTTGTAATTGTGCTATACGCCAACAATCTATATATCAATGCATTAATAATGCAACTATTAAGCTTGGGACTTTGGGAAGTGTAAAATAAAGTTGCATTTAGCAACATGAAGGTTTAATTTTGATATCTGAGTGAGTTCAGTCAAAACTTTAATGGGCAAGCTGTTATAAGATGGGGTATAAAACACTATTAAGTTAGCGTTCATACGAAAAATAAAATGAGTAGCCGAAAATCATTTATCTTAAGAGTAAGCAAAATGCAAAAATCATTATTATGACTACAAAAAACGAAAAACTGAAAAACCTGATAGTAATATTAGTTATCCTGCTTCTTTCAACCACTGTTTCTGCACAAAAACCCACAGTTGAATGGGCAAACATACCGTCAGGCACTTTCACAATGGGCAGCCCAGCAACTGAGGTTGACAGGAATGATGACGAAATCCAACACCAGGTAACACTGAGTGCCTTCAAGATGAGCAAGTACGAAGTAACTGTCGCACAGTTTAAAGCATTTATTGACGCCACCGGATATATTACAGATGCCGACAAAGGAACAGGTGGGGCTAGTGGAAGTGATATCTGGACAGGTACAGAATTTGAGTTCAAAGCAGGCGTGAATTGGAAATGTGATGAAAAAGGAAACCTGCGACTGGCATCAGAGTACAACCATCCTGTAATCCATGTAAGTTGGATCGATGCCAAAGCTTTTGCCGAATGGATGGGCTGCCGCCTGCCTACAGAAGCCGAGTGGGAGTATGCCTGCCGTGCCGGAACAACAACACCGTTCAATACCGGCAACAACCTTATTACTTCACAGGCTAATTATAATGGTAATCAACCTTACAACAACAATGAAAAGGGGGAATACAGAGAAAAAACAATGCCGGTAGGCAGCTTTTCACCTAATGCATGGGGTTTATACGATATACACGGCAATGTAAGGGAATGGTGCGGCGATTGATATGGCGTTTATCTAACTGTCGCCCAAACTAATCCTGATGGTCCTGCAATGGGGTCAAACCGCGTATTCCGAGGCTGTTGCTGGGGTTGCAGTGCGCAGCATTGCCGGGCGGCACACCGCGTCAGCGGCGACATAAACCGCCGCGACTCCGGCCTGGGCATTCGCCTCGTTTCCCCAAAGTAAACAGTAGTAAATCCCATCAATCCTTTTAAACTTAACAAGGTTTGCTTTTTCAGTCGTTCGTCACTCACTCCTTCTTTGGCAAATAGAGTAAGATATAACCGCCTTTGGCAGGCCAGACAGTTTTGTAAGGGACGAGAAACACTATGCGAGCAACTTCAGTACCATTTATCAAATTTTTAGTACTGTGATAACTCCTGCTACCAAGACAATACCAATAGACCTGCAGGCCGACGCTCAAGCAGTCAAGGTAAATGCAATTCTACACCCCAATTCCCCATTATCTTCATCACACTGACAGTCAATTACATAACATATGTCCAATACCTCTTTTAAAGCCATTTACAGACCGTTTAAGACACGATCTATACCCCTATAGTATTATGCATTATCGAAACGCAGCAATGTCTTAAATCACTTAATAACAGGCAGTTAGAGCATTTAGAATAATTGCACTATAATCTGACAACTTATATATCAACATATTAAATATGCAACATTACAGCCTGAGACTTTGGTTCCGGGCTTTTTAAATACTAGTATTCAATCCGAAAATCTGTATAATTAATAGGAGGGAAAGTATCTACGTTTACAGATTCTACAAAACCAAAACCTGGACTCTTTTTACACCATTCAACATAAGCGTTTAGCTGTTCTTTGGATCCTTCCGCTTCTAAATAAACACTTCCATTGGTTAAATTTTTAACGAAGCCTTTAATGCCTCGATTCCAGGCCTCTCTTACCGCACTCCATCTGAATCCTACACCCTGAACCCGTCCTGTGACATGGATCTTATAAAGCAGTTTTTCCTCCATCGCTATAAGGAATTTCACTTTGAATTTGAGAGTTTTATCAATATAATTTCGTATTGCTAAACCATAAATTTAGTTTAATTGATTTTGCTTTTGAGTGAAAATCTTAACAATATGAAAAAGATAAACATTATTTCAATATTAATCAGGGGAAGTATAAAATATAATTGTCTTTAATAACAGTAAGGTTAAATTTTGATACAGATGTTATAAGCATGTGTATAATACACTTTTAAGTTATAGACAAACAATTGGCTACAGTGCGAATACTAACTTTACTGCAAGAAACAAACATAATTTTATCTATATATTTGTCAAATGAAATCAGAAGAATTAAGGAACCTTCAAGCTCCCCTAAAAGATAAATATCGTGAGCAACCTGAATCCGCAACGGTTACTCTTAAAGCAGAAGGGAAGATAGGCGAAGGCATTTCCTGTAAAGTTGAAACAGGTAGAGCATTGGTAGAAGCAGGTTTGCATCCTGCAACAGGTGGTGATGGAATGTTTGCGTGTTCTGGTGATTTACTTCTTGAGGCATTGGTTGCTTGTGCAGGTGTTACTCTTAGGGCAGTATCAACTGCAGTTGGCGTTGACATTAAAGACGCGACAGTTAAAGCAGAAGGCGATTTGGATTTTCGAGGGACTTTAGGAGTTTCAAAAGAAGTGCCCGTAGGATTTAAAGCAATTCGCCTTTCATTTATTTTGGACTGCGATGCGACAGTAGAACAAATTCAGAGCATACTAAAGCTGACTGAAAGGTATTGTGTGGTTTACCAGACAATAGTTTCAGCAACTGTGGTGAAAACAATAATTGAAAAAAAGAAATGAGACCTATTATTATGAGATAAAATAATTTGGGGTTTATCAAATTGCCTTGCATTAGATTTGTTATTAGAATTCCCAATTTCCCAACTATACTTTTTTTATTTATACTACAGTATATCAACTATATACAACAAAGCCACAATCTCGTTCAGGTCCAATTCTAGCCCTTTTACGCCACTTTCTACTCCGCTGTAGTGTTATTCTGCATTAACGAAAAGCAACTATCTAATTAGAAAAATAGATTAAACATTTCTAGTTCAAAATTCTTGTAATAATAGGTATAATAATAGCTCTTATCTCATAAGGTAGGTCAATTCTCAACTTAATAAAAGCTCAATAGTTTTTCCATGTGAAGATAATTTCAAATTTGTGTCCCCAATGGAGTCCCCTAAGAAATCAAAAACACCCTAATATGTTGAATTAGAGGGTTTTATTGTTTTAAAGTGTAGGTCCATCTGGGATCTTCCTAATAAGCTTAAATTAATCTTTTCCTGGCAAAGGCTTTTCCGGATCCTGATTTCAAATACTTTTCGAAGTCATAAGCTTTGTACTTATCATGAAATGCAGTGTATCCAACAAGCCAAACAGGCAATCGGAATTTTGTGTAAGTATTCTCTCCCTTAGAATGACGGTTCAACCGATCATCCAAATCTGATGTACAACCAGTATAATAAGTATTATCAGAACACTTTAAAATATATACATACCACATAAGTACAGCGATGACAGAATTTCCATTTCAGGCACCCTGGGGGTGACCCCAATGAAATAT
>JBGOZX010000191.1:0-7341 GCA_041480425.1 Bacteroidia bacterium | reverse complement strand
ATGTTTATAAAAAAGTGATTAAGTACAACAGGAAAGATGGTGTTGAACTATCCGGAACATTGTACCTGCCTGTAGGTTATGATACTACCAAAAAAGAAAAATTACCATTGCTGATATGGGCTTATCCGGTAGAATATAAAGATAAAAGTAGTGCCGGACAAATTGATCAGAATCCAAATCAATTCACCTATCCTAATTACGGATCATTTGTATATTGGGTGACAAAAGGTTATGTTGTTTTAGATAATGCTTCTTTCCCAATTGTAGGTGAAGGGACTGCCGAGCCCAACGATAATTTCATTGAACAATTGGTTTCAAGTGCCGAAGCGGCAATTGACGCAATAGATAAATTGGGATATATCAACCCCAAAAAGGTAGCTGTGGGAGGTCATTCTTACGGAGCCTTTATGACTGCAAACCTGTTAACCCATTCAAAACTTTTTGCCTGCGGTATTGCCAGAAGCGGAGCATATAACAGAACTCTGACTCCATTCGGTTTCCAGAGTGAGCAAAGAAATTACTGGGATGCACCGGAAGTATACAATACAATGTCTCCGTTTATGAATGCAGAAAAAATGAAAACACCGCTCCTTCTGGTTCATGGTGACGCGGATAATAACCCGGGAACTTTTACACTTCAGACCGAACGCTACTTCCAGGCATTAAAAGGATTGGGTGCCCCGGTCAGAATGGTATTGCTGCCAAAAGAGAGTCATGGATATGCTGCGAAAGAGAATATTCTGCATTTACTCTGGGAACAGGATCAGTTTCTGGAAAAATATTTAAAGTAGAATAGCCCTTTTAATCTGACTATGTGCAAAAGCAGGGCTTATTGACCACATTTGGCCTGCCTGATTACACTTATCATTTATAATCAAACAACAAATATTTAACTCCGGCTTTTGATTGTCAATTTGATCCGGCCATCTATGGTCAAGACCATTGGCGTTTCCACTTTTGAGAAGAATTAATTCTTAAATATAGCAGATTTTATTTTCAATCATCAAAATCAATACATTATGGAGGTAGGAGTTTATTCGAGAGGGCCTGTTCTGGATGTAGATTTTGAATGGTTATGGTTTTGAAGATCTCAGTGAGAATATTATTTTAAAAATTATGACATGTTATTGCATGCCGCTAATAAATCAGTCTGACAATCCAGACAAACTGTTATTCTTTGATGTAAATTTGATTTTAAAAGTGCACCTATTAATTTTTCTTAACTTCAATCCCAAATTTAAAACCAGCTTTAACTCGTTCTATTAATTCTGGTATAATATCAGTATATTCTCCCACAATTCCAAAATCTGCATAATGGAAAATATGTGCTTTAGGATTGTGGTCTATGGCAATAATTTTTTCAGATTCTTTCATTCCGGCAATGTGTTGAATTGCACCTGAGATACCAACGGCAATATATACTTTAGGACGAATGGTTTTACCGGTTTGTCCTATTTGTCTTGGATATTCAGCAACACCTTCGTCAACGACTGGACGGCTACATGCCCATTCAGCATTTATACCCTGATTTTTTAAAGCTTCTGCAAGTTCTTTTATCAGAGTTAAATTATCGTTTGTGGTACCCCTTCCACCTGAAATTATTATGTCAGCGTCGAAAAGATTTTGTAATCCGCCCTCTCCTCTTACTGTTTTCATAATTTCAACAACAAAATCTTTATCATTTAAAACAGGGTTGAAACTTGAAACAATACCTTGTCTTCCTATAATACGTTCAGGAACTTCAAATGTACCAGCCCGGGCCGTTGAGATTTGCGGACATACAAAACCAAGAATTGTGGCTAACTTGCTTTCACCATAAGTTGGACGTCGTGATTCAAGAACTGGTTTATAAATCAGCTTTTCTTTTTTGTCAACATACTCTCCAATTTCAAGCCCGGTACAATCTGCTGTTACTCCGCTATCGGTTTTCATGCCTATTCTTGGAGCTAGCTCCCGTCCGGAGGTGGTTGCAGCAAAAAGTGCAATTTCTGGATTTCTTTCCTTAATGACCTGTGCAAAAATTGATGAAAACGGTAAAACAAGATACTCTTCAAGTTTATCATTTTCTACAAGAATAACCTCATCTGAACCATGTTCAACAACAGTTTGAGCCAAAGGTTTGACATTTTTCCCTATAATTAATGTCATAACTTTGGTGTCGTTACCTAACTGGTTTGCCAGGTTTCTGGCCGGAGTTAACAGTTCGAGTGAAGGTCTGGAGATCTTCCCATTCGTTACCTCAGCCCATGTAATAATTCCTCTGGCTCCATTTCTGAAGTCTTTTTCGGGGAAATCCGGATGTTCGATTTCTTTTTTTGCTGCCTTCTCCTTCTTCTCCAGAACATTTCCACCTTTTTTTAAGTTAGCGATTAAACTATCAACCAATGCAACTTCATTATGACCTTCTGACATCTTTACAGGCGGACGTTCACTTACAATATTAACTACTTTTACTACAATAGTCGGGGAACCGTTAATACCAATTTTCTCAGTTCCCAAACCAATCTGGTCAATTCCAAAAGTTGTAATTTCCAATTTGCGGGCTTTGATGGCTCCGCTTAATGAAGGTTTACGGGGAGGAATTCCGGTTGGAGTCAACGATATAACACAAGGGATGGGTAATCTCAGTATTTGATATCCACCTTCTATAATCCTTTTTGCAATTACATTGCCAGTGCCATCAGCTTTTACACTCTCTGCAAAAGTGGCTTGAGGAATTCCAATATTTTCGGCTACCTGTGATGGAACGTGTGCGGTATCACCATCACTGGTTTGGCGGCCGGCTAAAATAATAAAAGGGTCTTTAGAATCTTTAGTAAAACCTAAGTGCTTTAGCATAGTCGAAATTGCTAAACCGGTAGCATAAGTATCGCTTCCTCCAAGCTTACGGTCAGATAACAGGTAAGCTTCGTCATAGCCCATGGAAATAGCTTTTCTTAAAGAGGCTTCAAACGATTTTGGACCCATGGAGCAAACGATTAATCTTGCATCAGGATGTTGCTTCCTGAGTTGCAATCCTGCTTCCAATCCGAATTGACAATCAATATTAATTATTGATTTTGCTTTCGTCCGGTCCATCAATCCGTCTTCTCCCATTCTCATTTCGCTTGGGAGTGGAACTTGTTTTATTAAACTTATTATCGTTAGGGCCATTATTGCATTATCTTTTTATTGTCACATATTTTGAAAATCCGGACCATTGCCGCCATTTGGAACAACCCATGTAATTCCTTTTCCAGGTGATTTTATATCGCAGGTTTTGCAATGCATACAATTTTCTGCATGAATTCTAAGCTCTTTCTGACCGTCTTTGCCAGTATGCAGTTCATATACCTCAGACGAACAAAAAAATTGCTCAGGTGCCCCATATTGTTCAATATTAATAGCATTAAAGTTCTCCTTATCATTAATCTGAAGATGCACAACTTGTTGCTCATCATGATATACTCCTGAATAGTAAACATCAGTCGATTTGTCGAATGTCAATACTTTATCGAACTCCAGTTTCCCCTTAAAACGTTCTTTAAAAGGTTTCTTTTTAAGTTCATTCAATTTAAGTGTAGTCTGATAGTCGGCGTGAGATTTCAGTCTGCCAAAGAAACCTGCTCCACCGGTCAATAATTGTGTCCCAAAATGCAATCCTCCAACAATCAAACCTTTCGCAAATCCCTGCCTGAAATTTCGAACTGCATAAAGTTCTTTATTAATAGCACTGTTGTATATCAGAGTCTCGTATTGATTAAGGCTTTTTTCTGAGGTATCGTTGTTTGACAATGCATCAGCAGTGGTCTGTGCAGCTAACATACCAGATCTGATCGCTAAATGTACCCCTTTTAAGGCGGGCATTGCAACCAGTCCGGCACTATCCCCTATAATTAAGGCATTGTCGACAAACAATTTGGGTATAGCATAATATCCTCCTTCAGGAAGGGTCTTTGCTCCATATTGCTGTAATTTACCACCTTTTAATATCTTAGAAACAAATGGATTGGTTTTCCAAATCTGAAATGCATCATGAACATCGAAAGTAGGATCTTTGTAATCAAGTCCGACAACAAGACCAACAGCTACTTTATTATCGTTTAAACCGTAAATGAAACCTCCGCCAAATTCATCATTTTCAAGCGGATATCCCATAGTGTGATAAATCTGACCAGCCCTAATATTGCCCTGAGGAACAGTCCATAGTTCCTTACAACCTAAAGAGTAGACCTGTTCGTTTCTATCCTTGTCCAGATTAAATTTTCTTATAAGCATTTTTGTTAAACTGCCTCGTGTTCCTTCAGCAAAAATGGTAACCCCGGCTTCAATGCGAGTGCCAGCCTGAAAATTTTCCAACTGATGTCCATGATGATCCAACCCCGTATCTTTGGTCTTGGCACCTATAACTTTCCCATCCTTGTACAAAATCTCATCTACAGCAAAACCAGTATATATCTCTACTCCCCTTTCCTCAGCTTTTGCAGCTAAATATTTACATATTTGTCCCAATGAGGCAACGTAATTACCATTATTACTCATATACGGTATGTGAAATGGCAGGGGAAAGGCTCTCTTTTCTGTGAGATATATTGTGCAATCTTTATTAACTTTAGTATTAAAGGGAATCTCCGAGAAAACTGCTTCGGGCAATAATTCTTTAAAAACAGATGGTTTAATTACTGCACCTGATAATATATGACTACCGATAGAACTACCTTTTTCTACCAGTAATATTTTTCTGTTCTGACCTCTTTGTTTTAATATATTTGCCAGATAAATGGAAGCGGCTAAGCCTGACGGACCACCTCCGATTATTAGCACATCCGTTGATACAGTATCATTATAGTTCATTCTATGACCTCCTGCTTTAATATTTTTCGTCTACATGTATGGATTAAACGCCATTCGTTATAAATTGTTCTTTCTAACCTTTTAGGATTAGGCCAAGAAACCATCGTTTAACACCCAGCTGTCTATCTGATTTTTTTCGAACATTGTGTCCTCGAGTCCGGTTAAAGAAACTCATGCGGTACAACAAAACCTCAGTTTATGATACTTTGGATATTAGCGCATATCCTGTGCAGATCGAAATGTTTCTAATGTCAATCGACTTTGGGGCCGGACCGCTTTTAACTTTAACCTTTTTATATTGACTTTATGATTTTTATATTCTGGATTCAAGTGTCAACTTTGATTCGGATTTATATGCTCAGCTTATTAGGGATTTTAAGTCCTCAGGTTGACCGGATTTTTCATTTGAGGTGAAAATCAAAGAGAGATCAGAATCCCTTCAGAAAATAAGCAAGTGCCACACCGAAGTAATTGCCTAGAATATAACCTATTATACCTCCTGTTATTCCTGTAACAATTACATCTTTATTTTTCAGGGCATTTGCGACCAGAGGCACAAACGGTGGAGAAAAAATAAACGCAGCTGATGTGATCAGGAAATTATCAGCATCAATTCTGAAGATTTTTGCCAGAATTATATGCAAGAAAAGGGATCCAAAATAGCACCAAGAAATAAACAATATAAGATTCAGCATACCTATTCCGAACATAGTTCTGAGGTTTGCCATTGAAGCAACAGTGAGTGAAAATACCAGAATCAGGTACATTCCAAGCTGGAATGTTTTTTCAATCCGGTTGATCGGTTTTATTAGTGATGCTATCAGTCCGAGAGTCGTAATTGACAGGATTACTACAACCATCATCGGTAGTTTGTGCAGAAGCAAAGCCAGACAACCTGCAATAGCAAAAATTACTATCGAGATACCAAGCGCTCCGAATAGAGGCAGTAAGATTCCTTTTTTAAATATGCCTGAATAATCTTCAAGATTCTCGGTTTGTTTAGCTATCTCTTCCTCATCTCCGGTAATCCCTTTTGACTCATCAAATGGTGGTAAGATGAACCTGAAAATCCTTGGGGCAACCGTTATAAAAAAGAGAACAAGAAAAGCTCCTACAATCATATCATATGTGCTTACTATGACAAAAAGATTAGCATCAACATTCAATGCCATTTTGATAGCGACAAAGTTAGGAGTTCCGCCAGTATAGATACCTTCAAACATGCCTGCAAGTTTCCAGCTTTCGGGAATTGAGTCTTTCCAGATAAAAAAACCCACCGTAACCATTACAATACCAGCTATCAGTGCCAGGGCTACTGAGATAAATCCTTTTCTTGCATAACGGAGCCACCTCTTCAGGTTAAGGGAAAACAGCAATAGTGGAAAGGCAAGAGGTACAACTATGGATGGAATAATATCCTGGACGCTTGCAATCTGGTTGACATACAAGTCATCTTCAGTTGCTTTGCCCTGACCTATAAGGGATTCAACTTTATCTTTTGGAAGTGTAGTTTTTCCCTGTAGTGCTAGCTTGTAGCCATCACTTCCATGAGGTAATATGCCCGAGCTTCCAAGTAAAAGGCCAAAACCATATGCCAGAACAATTGAACCCAACTTATGAAAGAAGGACCATCTTTTACACAGATAAACAATAAAAATCGGGAATAAAAAATAGAAAACTACCAACAAAACAATCTTGATCATAAGCATTGGTTTTAGTGGTATCCAAATATAAAAAAAGCGAATCAACAAAAGGTTAAATCACTTGAAAAATAGGTATTTATACTCAAGTGCTAATCACAATTGCAAAAGCCTTGCTTTGTGACCGCATTTGGCCAACCAGATTACCCTTAACATATATAACTATACACCAAGTATTTAACTCCGGCTTTTTGGTGATCAATTTATTCCGGCTTTTTAAACATTATCTGTTAAGCCTACAAAAACAAACTGCATCCCTTAAAAAAAATTAAAAATTGCCATTAGGTTATTCTAAATAATTATTTCTTATATATTTGCAGCATTATTCTTCAAAATAACAAAATGAAGTTATTGCCGTTAAAGTATTTAACAGTATTTATAAAACTTCTCTTCTCCCTTGAAATTAGCAAGGGTCAATTAAACCATAGCAATAAAGAATTAGGTGAAATTACTCTTAGTCAGTGTTCTAAAAATGAATCCCCGGAAAAGAATTGTCTGAATTTAGAACTGAGAGAAAATGGATCCAGACCAACAAATCATGGTGAAAAAGTTGAGACGATAGTTATCACTTGTCCTGTAGCAAATTATTCAGAAGTCAGACTAATTAACCTTCTTACTCTTCAAAAAATCGCTTTTTAAAAAAGGAACTATTCCATAATTTCACATTATTATCTTTTAATCTCAAAAACACTTCATATAAGTCCTTTGGTCAATATCCTCCAGATTTGATCTTGATTCGGAGATAAATTCTGTACATAACCAGTTTCCAGGGTATTTTAAGATATCCCCAATGGTTTAATTGACCCTT
>JBGOZX010000190.1:0-7427 GCA_041480425.1 Bacteroidia bacterium | reverse complement strand
TTCTTTTAAATCTTTTTGGCATGGATAAGGAGCATACACATAATAAATCTTATTATTTATCAGGTATATATTCATTTTACTTACACCTATAATACCATCATAATAAATAGTTTTGCCTAATCCTCCAAAGTTACTATCTAAATAAATCCCTAATCCCAATCTTTCTGTTTGTGCTGCAGAACCATCAAAATTATATGATTTTGACATTATAGTAAACTCCTTTTGTTTAGAAACAAATTCAAATGCTTTAATTGCATCTTCTGCTGTACCAACCAAACCTCCAGCATATCCTGGTGCTGCCCAGTGATAAGGCCATGGATTCATATAGCATTTGGGATATTTTGCTTTTCCATCATCCATTCTGATTGACGGGGTTATTGAATGAAAATTTTCAAATACTAAATTTTCAAATTTCTTTTTTGATTCTTTTTCAAGTATCAACCCCAACAGATTAAAGTTTGTATTTGAATATTCCCAACTTGTACCGGGTTTAAACAAAAGCTCTTTATTTCTATACGCTATATTTATTGTCCGCTCAACGGTTACAATTGAATCAGGATGATTTGGAACCAATCTCACAAAATCCATTATACCACTTGAATTTAGTAATAACATTTTGACAGTAATTGAATCTGACAATGTAAAACCGTCCTTTTCAGGAAACCACTTACTTATTGGTGTATTTAGGTCAATACCACTTTTTAAAATGAGATAACTGATTATTGGTTTACTTGTAGGGCATGCAACTCTAAGTTCATCATCTTTGCTAATCGCTCCAACTGTCCAAATAGAAACCCTTCCGTCATCACTGCAACCAAATAATAACCCAGAATTATTACCATCTCCTTTTATGAAGGAATTCATTTCTGATAATATCAAATCATCATGTCTGCTTGTGCATCCAAACAGATTAATAATTAAGAGAAGAAAGAATGTCGTTCTTTTCATATCTATATTGTTTATTAGTGTTTGCATTGTACCTAACGGATGGAGGTATGCGCAGCTATTTTTTTATTCTAAATACAAGATATTTTGTTGAATCAGGTCTCCCTGGAGAAATTCTGAGTTCGCTATAGTCATTGTTGAACTCCATAATTGTTGAAACAATAGTATTGCTGTTGCAGATGGGTTTTGTAGAAAGAGCGTCTGTAATAGTCACCAAACTAATGTGTTTATTATTTAATATTATGTTTTTTATTGATTCTAATCTATTATCTGAGAAACTTATAGATTCAGGAATTGAACCATATAATGCTTTTAAGTAAGCTAAATAGGCTGGATGATATGAATTATTTGTAAGTGGCCTATTGGCATGGAAAGTATAATTTTTTGTCGTATCTGGCCAATACTCAGTAACCAAGTCAGAAGCACATTCCAACGATATTATATCATGTTTTGAGCCAATAATATAATTCTGACCTGAGGCATGTTTAATGACTTTTATGAAATTAACAGCAGCTTCAAATGAAGCTTTTTCTAAAACACCTCTTGCGATGCAACAAACAGGTAGTCCATTAAGTGAACTCTTTAAATCAGACAAAGTATTCTCCGTAATCCCTATATTTTTATTTAATCCATTTGCTCCTATATATCCAACAAAAGTTGTCACTAGTTTTCTCGAATCTGTATTTTTATCCTTTATGTCCAATAGAATTTCAAAACCATGATAAAATGGAGTAATGTCAATATTTTGAGCAATATAATTTGAACTTCTGTCTTTTTTATAATTGTTTATCCCAACAGAAGTACAATGATGTGGTATATTTATCAATCTTGCATTTGTCCATATCTCATCAATGAGTTGAAATGCAAATATGGTATTAAAACCTATTCCAGAACCGGCACTTATCCCTTTAATCTCTTCCAATAAATCTGGTGTCCATTTTTTAATTGCAGGAATATAATCAGTCGAATCGAGAAAGGTTTTAATAAATTTATCTGCAGATATTTGATATTTTTTTCCAATGTCGTTTTTCCATAGTCCAACAAGTTCAATAATCCTGTTTTTCATAATCTTTCCGTGTTGAAATCCATTTTCATACGGAGTCCCATTTAAATGAAGAATTGGCAAATTTGAATACGTTGTATCAAGTATTACATCTTTTCTTGAATCATCTCCAATATTCATAGAGGAAATGAAAACATTAAATACTGTAATAGTCAAAATGGTTATGAGAATTCTTTTCACTTGTTTAAATTCTAGTTAAACTTACTATCATTCGGAGGTGTTTTTTATAATTTTGCATAACGGTCGAGGCTATGTGCAGTAAGAGAATGCGGGCTGCTTTCCTGTCCACCTATACGAAATTTTGAGCGTGGTAGAAAGCTTGAATTACCACTGAAACCTTTATTGCATATAGCCTTTGTTAGCGTTTCGTTATTTATTTGTCTCATCTTTAATCCATTTTTCAATATATTCCAAATACCCTTTTGTAATTCTTGGCCAGTCAAAATCAGGATATTTTCTAGGATTAAACGTTTTTTTCAAAACATGGTTTGCCCCACTATACGCTTTCATTTGTATTTTATTATTGTTGAAGTTTTTTATAATTTCCTCATTAGTTATTGGATTGACTAAATCATCATCTTCGCCATATAGGCACAATGTTTTAATATTTAGTTTTTCCCAATATGGATAAAAGTTATGCTTTCGTCCAGACCAATATAAGCCTTCAAAATTTTCTTTATCTATACTGATGTTCCCATATAAAGATGTTTGATTCATAAAGTTATATTTCTGAGCGTTCTCGTTTATAAAGGCTTCAACTTCTTTGTTATTTTTTCCACTACGAATCATTTCAGCAACCTTTCTATGACTCTCTGCTGCAATGTGCCCATCCGTAGATGAATTGTCAAAATTTACTACTCTTATACTGTCTGCATATGCTGCCGCTACAGAGGGGCCATGAGTTTCTGGGGCAATTGCTATCAGAAATGAAGGTATTTCCGTTTTAGAGGCAATAAATGGCAACAACATTGCTCCCTGACTGAAACCCCAAAGTCCAATTTTGGTTGTGTCAACAGTTTTACTATTTTTCAACACCATAAGGCAAGAAATAGCGTCATAAACTAAGTCGTCATAACTTGCTGTTGAATAATTACCTGTCGATTCGCCATTACCCCTTTTGTCAAATATTAATACTTCAAAGCCAATGTTGGCAAAAAAGTTTGCATAAAAAGAATATTGGGTTTTTAAACTCATTGTTGAGCCATGAAGAAGAACCATTGCCGGATGCAATTTATTTATGGTAGGTTTATAAATTTCGGCAGCTAAATTTACATGCTTGCTCTTAACGTATAATTTTTCAATGGAATATGCTTTTGTTGGTAGTTTGTCTGATTTTTTCACTAAACTAAAGTCAATTTTCATGTTCGGTGGTCCATCCTGAATATTCACAGAACCAATTATTTTCTCATTTTCTACGACACCTTCAAATCTGAATATGGTTTCAATGTCAATAGAAAATGAAATTGTATTACTCTTGAATTTTAATTCGGCAATCGGTTCCTTAAAAAGCATTAAGTCATTACTCGTAAACGAAGCCTTGTCAGAATTGAAATACAATGAAATATCAACCGTTTTTCCATTCATTTCCATTGAACCAGTCCAATAGCCTGATATTGGTCTTGAATTACTACAACTACTAAAAAGCAGTAAGGCAAATAGTGATAGTGTTATTCTTATTTTCATTCGGTTTTTTTACAATGAACGCTAACTAACCTTTAGTGTCTTATTCATTCCTTAAAGCATCCACCGGGTTCCTGGTTGCTGCCCGCCAGGTTTGAAGGCTTACAGTTAATAAAGCAATCCACAGCGCAATGATTCCGGATAAACCAAAGATCCACCAGCTGAGTTGTGTTTTGTAAGCAAAGTTTTGCAGCCATTTATACATTGCGTACCAGGCAACCGGACATGCAATAGCAAAAGCAATTGCTACCAGTTTGATATAGTCATTGCTGAGCATATACATAACTTCGATAATTCTGGCACCGTTAATTTTGCGAATGCCTATTTCTTTGGTACGTTGAATTGATAAATAGGCAATCAATGCAAATAACCCAAGACAGGAAAGGGATATAGCTATTATAGTAAAGGTTCCGACAATTTTGGACAGCCTCTCTTCCTCCCTGTATTTTTCATTGTATTTATCTTTTATAAAAAAGTACTGAAAGGGGATACCAGGGGCCAGCTCTTCCCAGGTTTCTTTGATGAGTTTTATGGTTTGAGAATAATATCGTTGATCAATTCTCAAGGTAACGTAACCTGCAAGCCAGTTTGCACCTGTATATCGGTAGACCACAGGTTCAATTTGAGTTTGCATTGAATTGATATTAATATCTTTTAACACACCTATAACTGTCACCGATTCCTCTTCATGTTTAAACCGGAGTTTTTTTCCGATCGGATTGTCCCATCCTAATTTCCTTGCCGCTGCTTCGTTGAGCATGACATTTTTGAACCTGTCGGAAGAAATTGTATCAGTAAGGATCCTGCCGCTAACTATGGGAACTTGAAATACATTTGAAAAGTGTTCATCTATTGATGTTACTACCATTTCTCTGGAGTCTTCCGGAGAAGATCCTTCAGGAATTACTGCAAATCTATTAGGAAAGTTTTGTCCCGGAACATTCTCAGTAAGGGAGACACCCTTAATATCATAGGCCTTTGCCTCTCTTTCCAGACTCCCTTCAAATATCTTTGCAAATTCCAGACGTTTGCTTTCATCTTTTACATGAAGCGGAATAGAAACAAGATCTTCATCATTGAATCCCAGATCATGATTCTTCATAAATGAGATCTGTCTGGTAATAAATAGTTGCGAAATAATAAGTATTATGGTTATTACAAACTGAGCAATGATAAATCCTTTCCGGATTCCTGTTTTGCTCCTATGAGTC
This sequence comes from Bacteroidia bacterium, assembly GCA_041480425.1. Taxonomy (GTDB): domain Bacteria; phylum Bacteroidota; class Bacteroidia; order Bacteroidales; family VadinHA17; genus LD21. The sequence goes on along the minus strand of JBGOZX010000190.1, from coordinate 2,528 downwards.
GTAATCCGCGAATGAAGTATCTGAATCGGTTGATATCTGGAGAAAAGAAGTGCCGGATAGATACCTGACAGAACACCCGTAAGGATTCCGAAAAGCAGAACAGACAAGAGGATCTTCCCATTAGCAAAATTTATATTGATATTCCGTTGAGATAATTCATTAAACCATGGCAAAAACAGTTTCGACAGAAATATGGCGAAAACGACTGCAATTAATGATAGGGTAACGGCTTCCCCAATAAACAGGAATGTTATCTGTAATCTTCCTCCGCCTGCAAGCTTTCGCAGACCTGTTTCCCTGGCCCGTTTTTCTGATTGACTTGTTGAAAGGTTAACAAAGTTGGCGCAGGCAATAAATAATACTGCTATGGCTATAGCCATCAGAATGTAAAGATAATTTACTGAAACCGGAGGTTTGACATCACCCGCAACACTATTGTCAAGGTGGATATCTTCGAGAGCCTGAATGTCATAGCTTTCCCTTCCTTTGAGATATTCTGGAAAATATTTCCCAGGGATTGAGGCAAGACCTGTCTTGACCGAATTGACATCCTGATCAGCATAAGTTTTTACGAAAGTCATCGATCCTCCTCCCCACCACATATTTGCAAGATCAGGATGCATCTTCTTTAAAATGTAATTCGAGACAAGAAGGTCGAATTTAAATATTGAATTCTCAGGCAGATCTTTCAAAATTCCAGACACTGTGAAATTGAAATCACCGATTATCAACTCTTTCCCTAATGGGTTTTCATCTACAAATAATCTTTTTGCAGCGCTACCCGTAAGAACGACTGATCCCGGATTATCAAAAACTGTGTTTGGATTGCCACTTATCAAAGGAAAATTAAACATTTTCAGGAAACACGAGTCAGCAGTGTATCCGGTCATATTGAAAAAGGATTGATCAGCGATCTGAACCGGTTCATCATCACTTAAAAAGAGAGACAATGCCGTTGTAATTTCAGCATCTTTGATATCTGCCCTTACTACAGCAGGTAAAGGTAATGGTGTTGTAGCCCTGTAATCAGTTCCTCCTGTTCCTTTATTAACCGATATGATCCTGTAAATCAGGTTACCTTCCTTGTGAAAATTATCGTAACTCATTTCAAAAGTCACAAAGTAGAAAATGAGGATTGCAACAGACATTCCGATTGAGAGTCCCAGAAGATTCAACAATGAAATATTCTTTTGTCTGGCTAAATACCTGAAACCTGTTTTAATGTTATACCAAATCTTATCCATATTAGTCTTTTTTTTGGTTGTTTAATATTTCATTATAAGCATTATGTTATTTAATTACGGAATTCCAATCTTCTGATTGAATTAAAATTCAATTTTATAACTCAAAAATGGAAGTATTACAACATAACCTTTATTTTCTATCGTTCGTGTTTTATAAAAATAAGAGTACCCCTCATAATTCATGGCTCCTATAACATTTTTAATCTGTAATGCCCATACACTTGAATGTCTTGGTTTATTTATGCGGTATGTAATCGTTAAATCAAGATATTTAGTAGCCGGAGTTTGAATTTCAAACGCTTTTGTTTCATCATAATAAACCGTGTTGTCTTTTATTGACTCTGCCATTAATACCGGGCTGATTCTATCACCACCGATATAACTAAAACGACCATTCAACCCCAATAATTTATTATTTCGCAGGTTAAATTCTTTGCCAAATAATATATTAGCTACATAACATTTATTAAATTTTGTACTCCTCCAAATACCATCATCTCCACTATATATTGATTTGAAAATCGATGTAGTTATTAAAAAATAATAACCATCATTTAAAAATCGCTCCAGAGTAAAATCAATGCCATAATTCTGACCTTTACTATTATTTGCCAAAGAATCCCTGAATGTCCAATCCTGAGTGAAATTTATTAATGAATACGAACTTCCCGGTTTGCCTGGAATGTTGTACAGATATTGATAATAAGGTTCAATCTTAAGTCGCATGTTATTTGTAATCTGCCAATCATATCCGGCAACGTAATGTAATGCTTGTGATAAACTCAACTCTTTATTTGGATATTCTGTATTACCATTAATATTTTTGTTAACGAGGTATATTTTTAAATCTTCCAATTGGCTATGCTTTCCAAATCCAAAGCTTAATGAATGTTTAGAAACAAATTGCCATTTTATGCTAAATCGAGGGTCAATTGAAAAATCATTATTCAGAGCAAAATATTTCGTATTAATGCCGGAATTGATGGAAAGATTTTCAGTAATATCGTATTTTGATTGAATATAAAACTCTGAAAAACTACTATAACCGTTTTCTTTAACATAGTTTTGAAAAGTTTCAGGAACATTATTAATGGTACTGTTCAAATCTAAATTGTAAAACAAAGTACGATAATTAATGCCTGCCTTTAGAGTATTCCTTTTGCTAAACTTATGGTTTATAAATGTACTAAAAGCAATTTTACCTGAATTATCAACTAAAAACCAATTTGGTCTTGCAACTAAATTATTATCAAAACGTTTCATGTCCATCTGATTAAGTGTACC
>JBGOZX010000189.1:0-7576 GCA_041480425.1 Bacteroidia bacterium | reverse complement strand
TGGTTTTGTTTGGGATAATAAAACAAATCCAACAATTGAAAATGCCGAAATATTTGTCATGAATGAACCTCCTCGAGTTGGTGTATATAGCCAGCACATCTCTACTACTTTAAAAGACGGAGTAAAATACTATGTTAGAACTTATGTCAGAAATAGTAAATATATTACCTATGGACAAGAAGTGGTTTTTACCAGTTTAGGCAGCCTTGCTCCACAAATCCTTGATTTTATACCTAAAACGGGTAACCTGAGAGATACATTAACTATTACAGGTCATAATTTTAGTTATAAACTATTAAATAATAAGGTACAAATTGGTGAATTTGAAACAACTGTAATCAAAGCAGATCAGGATACATTGATTGTTATAGTTCCCGATAAATTAAACAAGTTATCTTCATCAATATCTGTTACAATTCAGGGTAACAAGGCAACCTCAGCAGGTAGTTTTAATTTAATACTACCTGTACTAAGTGATTTTCACGACAAAACCGGGACTTTTGGTTCACAGGTGACAATCGTTGGCGAAAATTTTTTGGCTAACCCAGCATCTGTTCAGGTCTATTTTGACAGTATTAAAGCAAAAATTGTTGACATCCAAAGTCAAAGCATAATCGTTGTTGTTCCTGACAGCCTTGACAATAGGCAAAGTAATATTAAGGTCAGAATGAATAATTTAACAGTCTCCTCTCCTGACAAATTCCAACTAGCCTCTCTTTCTATTTATGATTTTATCCCCAAAGTTTCTATTACAGGGAATACAATTACACTTACGGGTAATAATTATAGTCCTATTCCTAAGAACAATATTGTCACAATTGGCGGATTAAAGGCTAATGTAACAAAAGCCTCAGTTGATGTATTAGAGGTTACCTTACCCTTACAAAATATTGGATATTATTCTTCAAGAGATGCTAAAGTTAATGTTGAAGTTTTGGGAGAAAATCATGATTTCAGTGAGACTATTCTGATTAATGATAAATGGTTCAGGCGTAAGGATTCCCCAATAAATTTTTCAGGTTCGTTTTATGCTGTTGCAAATAATAAAGCATACTTAGGTATAAATGGGAGTCAAGGTTTCTGGAAATATGACCCTGTAAATGATGAGTTTAAAAAACTAACCGATTTCCCGGGTTCTGCAAGAAACGGAGGAAATGGTTTTGTAATCAATAATAAGATATACTTTGGAACGGGGAATGGTGACTACATTAACCTTAAGGACTTTTGGGAGTATAATATTTCATCTGATTTATGGATTCAAAAATCTGATTTTGCAGGTCAGGAAAGAGTTGGAAGTATCACTTTTTCGACTAATGGAAATGGGTACTTAGGTGGAGGGATGTATTACGAAAGCTTTGTATGTAATCATCCATTTGATGACTTCTGGAAATATAATGCGATAAACGATACATGGTCAAGAATCCCAAGTTTTATGGGTAAAGATTCAAGCAGCGTTTATGGAATGACAAGCGGAATTTCGGTTGTTGAAGGAAGTCTTGGATATATTGGCTTAGGGTGGAATAATGTTTCATCTCCCCCGGGAGAAGATGGTCAAGACCAAAGGTGGTTTGTTTATAATGCACTGACAAATTCATGGAATCAACTCGCATACTTTCCGAAATCAAGAAATTTTCAAAATGCAATAGCTTTTGATTTAAATGGAGTTCCATATGTAAAAACCGTTGCATCAGATTTTTACTCATTTGATAGTTCTTCAAATTCCTGGCAGATAGTTGCAACAGGCTTATTGCCAAATGATATCTCCGGTATTGGTTTTTCTATTGAAAACATAGCATATATTGGCATAGGAAAGGCACTTTGGGAATATGACCCGTCAAGATAAATAGTTAATATGAGAAGAATTATTTTAATAGCTATACTGCTTTTTTTAAGCCATTCTGGTCATGCTCAATTGATAGATAATAAAATCACTATATATATTGGTTATAATACTGGTATTTTTCTTGGCAACGAAACAGTAAATAAAGGCAGTTTCATTTTCCCTTCATTATATTCAAACTTTCATGATCTGATGCTATTATCTTTTAAAACTATTGTAAAAGGGAATAAATACTATAGTTTTGGCGTAGGTTTCAACAATTTATATGCATCAGGTTGGGAAACTGATAAATCTCAGATATATAATAATTCAATGATTAAGCAGTATTCATTGTCTCCGATAATTCAAATTCACAATAAATATGAAGAAACAGGAATCTTTAACCGAATTACAGGATTTTTTGAAATTGCTCCGACAATTGGATTGTCAAACCTTACATTAGAATATCCACTGTTTGATATACAAGATCAAAATGGTAACATTTCCCAGCCCATGAGCAGTTATGATATTTTCTATGGTATAAAATGTGATGTTGGATTTAATTTGGCAATAACCAGAGCATTTGGAATATATTTCGCATACTCTATCCAACATAATTGGATTAACTCAAAACTTTATAACGACAACCAGTTTTCAAGTTCACAACTGGGTTTAGGACTGGTTATTAGATTTGAAAAAGATAAACGTTATTACTACTGATAATGCTGTGACAAGAAGAATATTTATACTATTTACATTTCTTTCAATTTCTTTCCCTGGTTATTCTCAAAAAGGAAAGGCTTACACGGTTTATAAAACGGATAGTAAAATTATTTATGGCATTTGCTTTACTGATAAAGCGGAGGCTCTTGGAATAGCAGACAATAATGCAATCAAGGTTTATGCGACAGAAGGAAATAAACTATTAAATGAATTTAAAAATGGTCATAAGCGACAAATCCTGGCAATAGATATTTCAAAAGATAGTACATTATTGGTAAGCGGAGGCAAGGATAGTGTAATCGTTTTTTGGGACTTTGTCAGCAACAGGATATTAAAATCTCTCACCTTTCAAAAAGGGATAATCACTTCCCTTCAAATATCGCCTGATAAAAGATATTTAGTATCAGGAGGTACAGATCGCAAAGTTTATCTTTATGATATTGAAAAGAATGAAATAGTTCATGAATTTTCTGATCATAGTGATGATGTTACTTCGGTCAAATTCAGCCCTGATGGAAAGTTGATTGCTTCTGCAAGCGGAGATGGGTTAATTAATATCTATGATGTGGAAAGCTTCAAATTAATTACATCACTAAATGGACATTTAAGCTGGGTGAGGGATATTTCTTTCAACAGAGAAGAAACAAAACTTATTTCTTGCGGGGATGATTCAAAAATAATTACCTGGAATATTTCCAATATTGACAGCATATATATGAATGAATCCTCGTCAATGGGTTTTACATGGCTTCTCAGCATAGACATATTCGAGGATAGTAAAACTTATGTTTCAGGTGGTATAGGTGGTAAAATAAGAATAGTAACAAATTTTGGTTACTATACAACCAGGATAGGAAAACCTATAAATAAAATAATATTTAAACCTAATGAGGGTTCTATTTTACAAGTCGCATTGGCTACCAGAGGAAAAGGAGTAATCCTTATTAATGCCAAGGATATGGAATTAAAACAATAATTAACTCAGAATTTCTTGCGATCGATATTAACCTATTACGTACTCCCTTACTGACCATACCGCAGTACCAATCTGGATTATTTAATTCTTACTGTGTCGCCTGCAACATATTTATATTTTCTAATCTCTTTGCAGATCTGACAATCAGCAAAAGGAGAGTCAGGAGCCACATGCGAAGTCTCGATGAATATTGTTCTGTCACTTATTGAAAGGAATTTCATCTCGCCATCCAATTCTTTCGAGATAGAAAGCTTTCCATTTTTATTGAGCAATATAAGGTGTTCTTTCAGAGGTAATCTTTGACCCACCATTGTAAATATAGTCACAATGGCATCCTTAAAAGAATCTTCGTCAATCTCACCTATGACTATATATGATGGATCAACCAGACATTTTGTGTCTCCTTCAGAATATATTATTAAGCCAGTATTTGTCACATTTTTTGCTGGATCTTTTAACTTCTCCTTTACAAAATTCTCGGCAATGGCAGTTGCCTGTTTCCTGATTTTTTGTTCTGATTTGATATTCGTCTTATCACTTCCTGAGTTCTGCGTGCAGGCCGTCAGAATAGTGGCAATAAAGCAAATAAAGATGTAGTTTCTCATAGCTGTTTTTTTAGCGGTTTAAAAATATAAAAAAAAATGATTTGAGATAATATTGTATCCTTATTGACCTGATATCATTTAGGGTTTGTTTATAAAGACCATTTAACCGCTGAGTTAACAAAGTTTTTGCATACCACACTGAGTTAAAGCCATGTTTTTAAGCTTTTTATGATCTTTGCGTAAGCACTTAGCAAACTCTGAGGTTAAAGGATATTGACTTTTTCATATCATATTCAAATTAGGATAGAAATAAATTGATATCTTAACCTCTGTTAATTATTTAAGTTATGACGAATATTAGAAGAACAATTTTCAGGACAGTAACTGCAGCTTTAATACTGCTGGTTTTCCTTCTGTCATGTACGGAAAAGATACCTTCCGACCTGTCTAAGGAAAGTATTATCCCAAAACCTGTTTCAATAACTGCCACTGGCGATTATTTCACATTAAAACCTGGTACGGTCATTTATATTCAGGGCGAATCGAATGAGCTTAAACTGACAGGTCAATACCTGGCAGAAAGGTTAAAACCAGCTACCGGCTTTAAATATGATGTGAAACCTGTGATAAAAGCCCCTGCAAAAGGTATTTATCTTATCCTTAAAAAAGATCAGACTGTCTCTGGTGACGAGAGTTATGAACTTGATATAACTAAAAAGCTATTAAAGCTTTCAGCAAATAGTCCGGAAGGCATATTCAGGGGTATTCAGACCATCAGGCAGGTTCTCCCGGCAAAAATAGAATTAAGCACAATACAGGAGGGTCCGTGGAAGATAGCAACAGGTAACATTACCGACAAACCTGAATATATTTACAGAGGAGCAATGCTTGATGTTGCAAGGCACTTCTTTGGCGTAAATGATATCAAGAGATTCATAAATCTGATCTCATATTATAAAATGAATGTATTGCATTTGCATCTTTCTGACGATCAGGGATGGAGAGTTGAGATCAAATCATTGCCCAACCTTGCTTTACACGGCGGTAGTACTCAGGTTGATGGTGGACCTGGGGGTTATTATACTCAAGAGCAATATTCTGATATTGTTAAATATGCACAAGACAATTACATTACGATAGTTCCAGAAATTGATATGCCTGGTCATACCAATGCAGCCCTGGCTTCCTATGCAGAATTAAATTGCGATGGAAAAGAAAGGGAATTATATACCGGAACTGAAGTAGGATTCAGCACATTCTGCACAAAGAAAGAGGTCACCTATAAATTTATCGATGATGTTGTTAAAGAACTGGCCTCCATAACGCCAGGCCCTTATATCCATATAGGTGGCGATGAATCTCATTCAACAAAAAAAGAAGATTATATTCCCTTTATAAATAGGGTACAGGAAATTGTTGCATCTCATGGCAAACAGGTTATTGGTTGGGATGACATCTCAATAGCTACAATAAAACCGGGTACTGTTGCCCAACACTGGGATAAAGTAAAAAATGCACTTGCTGCTGTGGCACAGGGGGCGAAGATTATTATGTCTCCAGCAAGAAAAGCCTACCTCGACATGAAATATGACAGTACTACCACACTTGGCCTGAGCTGGGCAGCATACATCGAAGTAGACAGTGCGTACCTATGGGACCCGACAACTATTGTTCCTGACATTAAAAAGGAAGATATAATTGGAATTGAAGCACCACTATGGTCGGAAACAGTTACTAATATGGATGAAATTGAATACCTGGTATTTCCACGGCTTTGTGGTATTGCTGAGATAGGGTGGACGGCATTACCAGAGCGAAACTGGAATGAATATAAGGAAAGGCTTGGAAAACATGCCACGCGGCTTAAGAATATGGGGATTGATTATTTCCCGTCGAAGCTTGTACCTTGGAGCGATGTTAAATAACAGTATTATATCAAAACTCGCCATTGCTTCCTCCTTCATTTCATCACGAACTTCGCCTGCCGAAATCTAAGGACACTGATGTAGCAGATAAGTGAAATTGAAGGATGGAAGATAGAATTTCCTGATTTGAATTGTTACCCTGACACAAAAAAAGAAGCCAGCACCTTGATAAAAACTACCCATTGACCTATTTCGACCTAAATATAATAAGAATATGAAAAGATGCTGGCAAATTCAAATTTCGGCAAAAGATTTTAATAAAGCTAGAATATAGTGTTAAAATTTATTGATTGTGAAAAGTAAAGGAAAGCCAGCACCCATAAGAGAAAATATTAAATACCCTTTTAAATAAATATCATATGGACAGAAGAAACTGGTTAATAAAAACAGGAATGGCTGGCACTGGGTTATTACTCATTAAATATCTGGGAGCGGCTGATCGTTTCTGGTATATGCCTGTCAGAGATTTCGTAAAAGCCGATTTTGGCCCTGATTTCAAATGGGGAGTGGCTGCTTCTTCATATCAGACAGAAGGTGCCTGGAACCTGGATGGGAAAAGCGAATCTAATTGGGATTATTTTTCACGCATTCCCGGTAAAATAGAAAATGGAGATAATGCTGATGTTGCAACCGATTTTTATCACAGGTATTCAGAAGACATAGATCTCATCAAATCTATGAATTTCAATATATTCAGGTTTTCTGTATCATGGCCGCGCATTCTTCCGGCAGGAACAGGAGCTGTAAACAGTAAAGGACTGGATTTTTATCATAAGGTGATAGACAAATGCTTATCGGTAGGAATAGAACCGTGGGTCACCATTTATCACTGGGATATGCCACAGGTTTTAGAAGCTCAGGGTGGTTGGGCCAATCGTAAAATAATTGATTGGTTTTCAGAATATGTTGATGTTTTAACAAGGGAATATGGCAGTAAGGTTAAAAACTGGATTGTGATGAACGAACAACTTTCTTTCACCGGAAACGGTTACATGAATGGAGTTTTTGCACCCGGCAGAAAAAGTTTAAGTGCATTTATGAAATCAGTTCACTATTCAGTACTCTGTAATGCCGAAGGAGGACGAATCATTCGGAAAAATGTTCCCCGAGCATATATTGGAACTACTTTGGCCAACACTTACGTGAAACCCGTTGATCAGAAAGTAAAGAACATTGAAGCCGCCGCCCGGATGGATGCAATAATGAACCGTCTTTTTATCGAACCATCTCTTGGATTGGGATACCCTGAGGATACTGTACCTATCTTTAAGAAATTGAAGTCACTTTACGAAGATGGCGATGAAATGAAGATGGTATTCGATTTCGATTTTATTGGCATACAGTATTATTACAGAACAGTCGCTAAAAAATCGATAATGCCCGGAATGAGGGCTAAAGAGGTAATGGCCTCGGAACGAGGTGTCCCTGTAAATGTAATGGGAGGCGAAATATATCATGAAGGATTGTATCATGTGCTCAAAAAATTCAGCCAATACAAAGGAATAAGAAATTTAATTGTTACTGAGAATGGTACTTGTGTCCCTGATAAACTTGAAAACGGACGAATTCATGATAAGGACAGAATAGA
>JBGOZX010000188.1:0-7578 GCA_041480425.1 Bacteroidia bacterium | reverse complement strand
TCGTATTTTGTTTAATATTATAGATTCCATCCTCAATTTTATTACCATAATTAAATTTATTTTTATTCCTGATATAATTCAATGCTAGTTCAGTAGTTACATTATTTCCTAAGTGAATTGAATATCCGGCTGATATGCCAAATCCATAAGTATTATTGTCAGTATTTGTCGAGTAATCATAATTTCCAAAACCAGTTGGTCCTGGAATATAAATATTATTACTAATTATTTTCTGGTGAGATTTTCCAATGTTATATTCCAGTTGACCATAAAATCCTTGGTATATGAAGTATCTAATAGTAGGGGAAATGAGATAAGATGTCATTTCCGATTTAGTAATCAAATTGGATTTATATTTATTTTGTTCATTTAATAAAGCGAATCCTATGCCAATCAATAACTTATCGGTTAAATAAAATAAAATATTTGGATTAAGTTCAAGGTAAAGTGTTTTATAATCACCAGAATTATTTCCATAAGTCCCTATTAAATTGGCAGGTGAAAATCCTCCTGCACCAGAGAGGTGGCTAGTTATTTTTAGATCAGAAATATTATTGGAAGAGAACATTCCACCAATATTCCCGCCAATAATCATGATATTTTTATCTTGAGAGTAACCAGGTACCCAGGATGATATTGATAATATAGCAACAATAATAATTTTTTTCATCGATTTTTGATTTTTTAGGATTTATATATAGTGTGAAGTCTTTTTTAATCCAGTCCTTCAATCAGGATGGTATCACATTTTGATGCATTTAATCTATAGTTTAGAATCTTTTGATAATCATCAGAATAGTACCAATCCACAAAATCCTGTTTACTTTGGAATTTTATCAGGACGGACTTGGTATAGTTCCAATCTCCCTCAAGAAGTGTGGGAGACTCATCAATTGCAAGATACTCTCCTTTGTACTTAGAGAATATATCATCAAATTTATCAAGGTAATTCTGATATTCATCAGGGTTATTAATCTTGATTTGTGCGACAAAGTAATGAATCATGATAACAGAGGTTAAGTGTGTAAAGTCCTGGCTATTAAAGCTGACGGCCCGGCGGAACCGAATCCCGGTTTACCGGGATGAGCTCGTGAGGCGGATCCGAACAATGGATAATTAACTATAGCACCGACCGTGTTATTTGCAGTTTTTTAGTTAAAAAACTATTGTCTGAATATTTATTGTGAAGTACAACTAAATGTCCTGGGGTATTTACTCAACCTATCAATAAGCATCGGTTTAAAAAACTTATTAGTGAAGAAACCTAAGTCAATTTCGTTCCAGTTTGCTTTAATGAACTTGTAATTAATAGAATCAGAGTAAGTTATAAATTTATTTGAAACGTCATCTTTCAGACTTTGGTTAATGTCTAAAACCACTACTGGTTTTTTGCATGAAAAATCAAACGATTTAAAATCAACATATCTTGTTTGTCGGGCTGTAGATGTGTTAAAGTACATCCTTAACTCTTTCATATCATAAACTATCGACCACTTATTGTTCCCAAGATCCATCTGGTTTAATATTTCGAAAGCATAATCAACATCTGAATCAGGTTTTTTCTGGTGCGGATTACTAAGCATATCATTTGCCCACACAAATCTTCTATCAAAAATTGTGTCCTTAAAATTGACAGGTCTGGTTCCTCCAAATCCGATAAATAGATTTAAGCTGTCGAGCTCTCGGGAATACGATTTATTGCAAAGGACTTTGAATGGAAGATTTTTATCCTTATAGATAACAGTTTTGCCTTTCAAAAACTCTATCACAGCAGCGTTTGCGGTTCTGTCAGCAATAAAAAAATGCCATTGACAATGACCATCGATTAATAGTTTTGGCAGACTTTCCAATGCTTCTTGCACAGTTGAATAATTATCCAGCAAATATTGCATCCATTGGTGATGATAGATTTTTGGGAGAGCGTCATTTTTAGGATATTCAGTGCCTATAAGAGTCATTTCCCCAACATAAAATCCTGTTTCATTCATGCCACCGTCAATAAACTCTTTACCGAAAGTATTATAGGTTATGGATCCGTATTTTGATGTCCATTGTTGTCGAGGGGAAGAACTGCTCTTTCCGGTAATCGATTTGAGGTCGTTCCAGCTTATGTTTTCTTTTTGTACGCCTCTTTTATTTACTACTACAAGTCCCGGGACTTTGATGTAGTCATCAAGATTGTGGGCAATCAGTAATGAATTGCCGTTAGATAACAAGAAAGTAGAGCAGGAATGATTTTGTTCTGATTCTGGTCGGGAATCAAAATCATTTGTCAGGATAATCTTGAAAAGTAAAATAGAAATTAATCCTGTTAGTACAAAATAGCGAATAATTTTCATTATTTACTTCTTTTTTAAGTTGAATAAAGGAAGTCATTGTCGTGATTAATATCCTGACTATTTGTAAATCTGATTATTGCTAAGTTGTTAAATATATGCAATTTATAATTTTTCATCCAATTCCACAAATTTATCTCGCCAGCTTAAGAATTTGTCTGAGTATCAAGATAGGTGCAGCCCATCATCGCCTTCGCGTAGCCGCTTCGGTAGAGCAAGGCCGGGCACTGATCCCGGTAGTTGGCAGGCCCGCCCGACCGACCACCAGGTTGGGCGGGGGAGTTGTCCCACGCAGCGGGAAGCTTATTTATTTTAGCATTGTCCGTGTCAGGTGGTAGTTGTATTTTTATTCCTCATTTGTCAATTCAGGTATAAAGTCCGTTAGTCATGTTAATATTTGTAACTGATTGTATTATAATTTACTATAAATATCAATCAGGCTTTTAAAACTGTTATCAAGTTCATTGTAAAAAGGATAATCTCTCCACGGGGAAGCGCTATCTTCGATTATTCTGAGAATTTCCCTTACGCTTGCCAGAGGTGTCTCTCCGGTTAAAAAAATTTTAGTCATCTTAGCTCCTTTTGATATTAACAATTTTGCGATTTCTGGTGCATTTTTATATGGATAGGGAACAGCTGCAGGAATTCCCAATAAATGAAGTGCTGTATATCCGGCATCATCCCTGGAATTAGGATCGGCTTTGAAATTCAAAAGCAGGTTAATAATTTCAATATCACGGTACTCGGCTGCAAGAAGAAATGGAATATCATTAAAAGAGAATTCAGACGAAACAGTAGCCTTTGCACCTTTTTGCAAAAGAAACCTGATGATCTCAATATAGTCACGGCGTAAATCACTGACTGACCGGCCTGAGTAGACATCAGATCCTTCTTCACGTATTTGGTTTGCTATCATACTGTATTCATATGGAAGCATCACACTAGCTGCCGCACCTATTGCTGAGCAAAGAGGAAAAGAACCGTTAATTTCAGGTTTGTAATTAATATCAGCTCCTTTTGCTATTGCTGATTTAATCAGTTCCAGATCACAATTACCTAACCCCAGGTTAAGCAAATCCTGAGGAGGATATTGGTTGATATCTACCCCCGCATCCGAAAGTTGCTTGATATCCATATACTGACCAGAGGCTTCTTGTATAAAGAGGATAATAAGGATAAGAGTGAAAAGTTTTTTCATTTTATTAAGTCATTAATTGTTAATTAAATTGTCACGCCAATCCGCCATTGGTTTCAGCGCATTCGGCATTCTGAGGTGCTCCCTCGAAAATGACAGTTCCGCCTATGTTCCTGACAGCGTTTGCATAGTTACGCGATATCTGAATGATGCTCGATTTCTGTGCATCTTCCTTTAATGAATATGTTCTTTTGAGTTTTTTGCCTTCAACTGTAGTACAATTTTTACCATTGAAGAAATTATAACTGTCAAATTCAACATCTTCCGCATTATAGATCATGAAGTTGGGCATCCCGGAGAACCAGGGAGTATCTTTAAATTCAGAGTCCTGAGCCCGAACCTGAACTTGAAGTAAAGGGGACACTAAAATCAATACTGCAACAAACATTCGTACTTTATTTTTCATAATTTCCTCCTTTCATAAAGAGAGTTAATAAAATTAAATTAAAGCGAATGAAACAAATTTGCTTAAAGTAAAATTAGGCCTTTCTCAACCGGAATAAAAATTTATTTTCCATTCGTTCAGGAGTGAGCCGGGAAGAGTCTTAAGACCTGAAATTAATTCAGTTAATCCAGTTGTTCGTGAATATTTTGTTTGTATCTTTATATTAAGATTGTGGTTCAAAATGGTATAAGAATTTTAATACAATGACCAAATATTTATTGATACTGATTTTTGCACTTTATGGAGGTAAAAAGGATGAAGCAGACTTGTATCCGGCTTCAATTGAATTCCCTTTTCTCAAAGCGGGCAATGAATGGCATTTCACGATGAAGACTTCCCAAAATCCAACTCCTATGGAAGTTGCTTATAAAATATTATCGGTCAGAGACGATGGTTATATTGAAGTCGAGAACAGTTTTGTTGGTATCATGTCCGATAAAATCTACTGGTATGCCGATAAAAACGAGTTTTCTGAAATTGCATCTCCCGATGACAACTATAAACTGACATTGCTGAAAGTGAATCCGGTTGTAAACGACACATGGAGTTCAACTATTGAGGAAGAGGGGAAAGCGGTTACCATTACGCGCAAAGTGATTTCGTTGAATGAATCTATTCAGTTACCAGATAAATCGTATTGTAAAGACTGCGTTAAGATACATGAAACGATGAACAGTTACCCTCAATATTACAAAGATATCTGGGTGAGCAGGAGTTATGGTATTGTGTATATTAAAGGAAAAGGTTTTGCTGAAGAAGATGGAGGCCCTCCTGTATATTTCGATCTGGAGTATGTTTTATTGTCTAAGTCGTTTTAAGAATTGTTTATATCTATCTCATGACTTGCAATCTTGTGTGTAAGGAGTATAAAAAGAAATAAAATGTATGCGATCTTCATTTCATTGTCCGTGTTAGGGCTCGTTATTTTACATTAATCTCCAGGTGTTTACCTAATCCCGTTTCAATAATTTTTCTAAGTGTATCAAGCTCAATATCGGATCTGTCATTTTCAATCCGTGATATATAATTTCTTGAAGTTCCGCTTTTTAGAGACAATTCTTTTTGGGTAAGTCCTGATTTAATCCTTGTATCTCTTACCAGACGTCCGATTTTTGAAGTAATTCCAATCTCTTCTGAAGAACTATACTTTAATAAGACATCCGGGCCAATTTCAAAAGGTACTTTTATTTTCTTGTTGTCTTTACCTGAAATGAATTGTTCTACATTAGTCCAGGATAGTGTATGGTTTACTAATTCAACCTTTGCAAATTCATCAGGGTCTCTAAGAATCTTGACGGGAGATTCATCACCAATCTCCAGTTTTTTAAAGACTTTCTTGAAATCAATAATTCGTGATTCTCCATTATTGAAAACTACTGAAATTGATAAATTCTTAATCCAGTTAATTTTCAAAATCCTTGGTATTTTAATATTTCGTCTCATTTTAGATTTGGATTTAATTCATAAAAAACTTTAAGTGCCCAATCTGAGTTTTCAGATAAACAGTTAAGTACATTTCTTAACTGTTTATTTGGTAACTCTCCAGCATAAATGTTCCTGTTCTCTATCAAAATGATAACTTCAAAATCATTGTAGACTGCTTGAATATATGGAGGTCTATGGTCTCCATTGTAAACATTTATCTTAATTCCATTGAAGCTTTCAATCTTTGGCATTCGGTTGTTTTTTGTAAAGGTATCTAATTAGGTACATATTAACAAATTATTTAATAAAAATTTTATTTGTCGGGGGAAAAGATTTAGATAGATAGAAAGGAATTGTCCTGATTTAAGTGATATGCTTTTCTGTTAGGGATAGTTGAGTATAACATTATCTAATGTGCAGGAATTCTACCAATTAGCCCTAACGGCCGCGGGTATGGGCAGGTAAACGTTACCGGCGCAGCCCGCCCGGAACCGGTCTCGGTAGTCGGCTGAGAAGTTGTCCCATGACAACTTGTCCCGCAAGGCGGGAAGTTTATTTACATTATTGACCGTTAGCACAAGTATGTTATTCAGGAGTAGTCAAGTTATCCGGATTTTGTCTGCAGTCCCAGATTGTTGTAATCCTTATTGTCTCATCATCGACTTGATAAAAAATAGCATAATCACCCTCTATTAAAGTTCTAACGTTTTCAACATCAGATTGGAGTCCTAAATTAGGGTGGTTACTTAAAAGTCTGACTGCTTTACGAATCTTCGTGTTAAGTTTTATACTATAAGTCTTTGATCCATTGCGGACATAGAAATACTCAAGAATCTTAAAAAGGCCATATTTTGCTTTAGATGACCAAACTATTTTTCTCTTAGCCATTTGTCGATCTCTGCTTCAACCTGATCATTTGAAAAGGACTCTCCTCTAGCTAATTGTTCTTGTCCCTCTTTAATCCGTTGTCTTTGCTCAGGAGTCGTTCTATAGATGAGCTTTTCTGATTTTGTGTCAATTATAGTATTCATCGCGGCTAGAAATGATTTATCATTGATCGCTGCAATCTTATGAATCAAGATGTCTTTAAGTTCAATAGTTGTCATTATGCATAAAGTTTGTACAAAGATACAAGTTTTTGGAACAAATCTTTCATAGCCCTTATGTTAGTATTTTCACACTTCGAAACTTTAATAACGGTCGCTTTTGCAGAAGTATTTTTGTAGTCATGAAGCAAATCGATTTTTTCGTTCATCTTTTTTTCTCTTCTTTTCCGATAATATTTACTCAATCGGTCTTATAATATCAGGTTCATATTTTTTGAACTGCTTAAAATAAATTTCCTCAATAAAGTCCGTCAATGGTACTTTCCAAGGCTCCTGTTTATGATTGTCCAATTTACCAAATTTATCAGGGTTTAATCCAAGCTCCCTTGCCATTTGTATATGCTTGTCTGAAAGTCTATATTTTCTTTTTGCTTCTATCCACTTTTCAAGTTTGTCTGACATTGCCCTGGTGCGTTTTAAGATTTTATCGGTCAAGATACAAATTTTCTAAAAGGCTACAATGCAGCTTGTCAAACCGAAAATACATAAATGACGTTAGCACAAGTATTTGTTATTAGTCAACAGATTAAATAATTGGCCGGATACGAAAACTGTCATAGGTATCAGAATGTTTCAAGTCATGGCAGACATTCAAAAGTTATTGTCGCACGATGGGAGAGTCCCGATTTATCGGGACGAGCTCATCGAATCCCGATTTATCGGGATTCGATAATTAACTATAGCACCATCCGTGTTAGGTTTTCGTAGCAGGTTAATTCTGGTTAGGGCTTGAATCTGTTCTGTGATAAATGTAATTTAGTTATTTCAGAGATCTAGTCCTGACCATGTTTTAGCCTCATAAGTCGCATGACAACCTTCTCCCTTTTATTCTATACTTTATTCTTTTTAAAAATAACTATAAGTTTTGGTTGCAATGCTTTATCCGGATACTTGGAAGAACAAAACACTGCCGAATTTGTAGTTTCAGTATTAATACTATACCCCATCAACCCATAATTAGGAGTTTTATTATAATACCATTTTTTAATAAAATTTGTAATATCTATAATATGGTATTGTTTCGCTTTTGGCCAATCAGTTAAAACTCTATCATCAATTATAGTATTTGGT
>JBGOZX010000187.1:0-7622 GCA_041480425.1 Bacteroidia bacterium | reverse complement strand
CCTGCTTTGCTTCGCTGACCTTGCTGCGCCGAAGCGGCTACGCAAAGGCGCAGAGCTACGTGCAGCGCCGTCGGCGCTCCGTCGCTGAAGCTTTGGAGCGTAGGCGACAAGCCTTACGCTTGCGCTGAAGCTTCAGCGTAGAAGCATGGCGGCCGATGGAAAGCGAAGAAGGGGGGCTAGTAAAACTGGATTTCTTAAGCAGGGGGTTGGGGGGTAAAGTCCCTTTCAGGGGATTTAGGGGCGATAAAGGGGTGCTAAATCGTCTCATCCTTAATTGATGACATCGTGTTTTCGAGAGTCTCCTGAAAGACATTTGCATTTTCGATCCACTTCAGGATTTTTTCGCTCACTGCCGGGTGTTCAGGTGTACGCATCGATACTGTCCTATAGGCATGGTCCTTTAATTCCCTTACATTTTCAAGGACTTTTTTAAAATACACCCTGAAGAATCCATCAGTAATATAGAAATATCTTTTGCGGTCGGTTGCATATGTTTTGTAATCTATTATCTTATTCTGTAACAGATAATTAAGAGAATTGCTTATTGAACTCTTGCTTGCCCTGAAGTATTTCACCAGTTCATCAAATGTTTTTTCAGGAGTATCGCTGATGGTGAAATAAGCAACTATCCTTCCCTGCATAGGCGTGAGACCGAACTTTTCAAATACTTTACCCGCCTCCTCAATACTTTCACCTATCTTCTTTTCCTGCGATTCCATTATGTATCTCCTGGTATTAACAAACTATACAAATTTAATTAAATCCTAACCAGTTCTATAACTTTTGAACTAAAAAAACAAATTTTTTATTTTCTTGGTTACAACAGATAAAAAGATTAGTTTTGAAGCTTATCAGGAATAAACTATCAGAAAATAAAACTAAGGTTATGACCAACAGCGCCTCCTCAAACAGCATTAGCAGAAAAGATTACATTTTTTCTATAACCATCATTGGTTTGTTCTTCTTTATCTTCGGATTTGTAACATGGCTTAACGGGATCCTTATCCCCTTTCTCAGAACAGCCTGTGAGTTAAATGATTTTCAAGCTTATTTTGTGACATTTGCATTCTATGTCTCATACCTTGTAATGGCACTCCCGTCGTCAGCCTTACTTAAAAAAACCGGATTTAAAAATGGAATGTCAATAGGTTTGTGGATAATGGCAGCAGGTTCTCTGATTTTTATTCCGGCGGCCATGACCAGAACTTTCAGTCTGTTTCTTACCGGTTTATTTGTGGAAGGAACCGGCCTGGCTCTGCTTCAGACAGCATCCAATCCTTATATTACAATTATAGGTCCACCCGAAAGTGCAGCCAAAAGGATTAGCATAATGGGAATCGCAAATAAATTTGCAGGAGCCATCGCTCCTATTATCCTGGCAAGTATAATCCTTAAAGATTCACATCTGCTGGAAGAAAAACTTACCCAGGCGGCTGATGCAGCTTCACGGGCCGTTCTGCTTGATGAAATGGCACAAAGGGTAATCATGCCTTATATAGTAATGGCTGTTATACTGGTTCTCCTTGGTCTTTTATTAAGGTTTGCCCATCTGCCTGAAGTTGATACAGATGCTGAAGATGAAACAGTAGGCGAAGCAAACGTTAAAAAAACAAGTATCTGGCAGTTTCCGCATCTTCTACTCGGAGTAGTAGCACTATTCTTTTACGTTGGTGTTGAAGTTATTGCAGGTGATACTATTATCAGATATGGTCAATCTCTCAAAATTGCCATGGATTCTGCAAAATATTTTACTTCTTTGACTCTGCTCTCAATGATCCTGGGTTACCTGATGGGTATTATTTTTATACCAAAGTATCTGAGTCAGGGAAATGCATTAAAGATTTGCACAATTCTGGGAGTCATTTTCTCACTTGGTGCTATTCTTACTCCCGCCCATATGGTTTTCACTATGCCTTTTGTTGATCTTATGACTTTCAAACCCCTTGAACTTGTTTTACCGGTTACGGTTCTGTTTGTTGCGCTTCTTGGCCTGGCAAATGCTCTCGTTTGGCCTGCCATGTGGCCACTGGCATTAAACGGACTCGGGAAATTCACTAAAACCGGATCAGCTATGCTTATTATGGCAATTGCCGGAGGGGCAGTATTGCCTTTGATTTATGGCAAGCTGGCTGTCAACTTTTCAACACAAACTGCCTATTGGATTTGTGTCCCTTCATACCTTATAATAATGTATTATGCTTTTATAGGACATAAAGCCGGAAAATAAAATATGGGGTATAACCTTAAAGAAATATATGACAGTTTTCTTGCTGAGGGCACATTCTTAAATGGCGGTCCATATGGCAGCGGACATATTCATGATACTTTCCGTGTTGAGACTGCTGAAAAAGACAAGGATGATTACATACTCCAGAGGCTTAACAACAGGGTTTTCAGGAATATACCTGAACTTCAGAACAATATAGAAAGGGTTACAGGCCATTTAAATCAAAAGCTTCTTTCAATACCGGGTTCTGATATTAAGAGAGAATGCCTTACCCTTATCCCTGCAAAAAACGGGAAAAGCTGGATAACAGATAACAATGGTAATTTCTGGAGAATGTACATCTTTATTTCCAACCATCATTCATATAACATTGTTGATAGTCCGGATAAAGCTTTCGAGGGTGGAAAAGCCATAGGTCGCTTTCAGGCCATGCTGTCAGATTTGCCTGGCAGTCCGTTATATGAGACAATTCCGTATTTCCACAATATTGAAAGACGACTTGAAACATTCAACCGTACAGTGAAAGCAGATCCTGTTAAGAGGGCTGAGAAAGCCACATATGAAATAACCTCCGTCCTTCAAAGATCTGAAGAGATGAAGATCATTCTACGGCTGGGTAAGGAAGGAAAGATTCCCGTCAGGATAACTCATAATGATACAAAATTCAATAATATACTTCTCGACATAAATGACAAAGCTCTGTGTGTCATTGATCTTGATACAGTGATGCCGGGATATGTCCACTATGATTTTGGTGATGCGATAAGGACTGCAGCAAATATTGCAGAAGAGGACGAAAAAGAGCTGTCAAAGGTAAAAATGGATATAAACCTTTTTGAAGCTTATGCAAAAGGATATCTTTCCGAAACAAGGGACACACTGAATCCTATTGAAAAGGAATATCTTGCGTTTGCTCCCAGACTGATAACATATACTATTGCTGTCCGTTTCCTCACTGATTATATTGATGGTGATCACTATTTCAAGATCCACCATGAACATCACAATCTGCAGAGAGCAAGGGCCCAGCTTAAGCTGGTTGAAAGCATGGAGGAACAGTATGAGGAAATGAGGAAGATTATCAATAAGTTAGTGTAATGGGTACTGGGTGCTGGGTACTGGGTGCCGGGTGCTGGGTGCTGGGTGCTGGGTAGTAGGTCTTAAGAACCAAGAACCAAGAACCAATAACCAAGAACCCAGTACCAATAAATAGTAACATTTAATTTTTAAGAAATGGAGTGGTCCGAAGAGGAGATTTTGTTCCTTAAGAAATTCAAAGATCCCTATTCTATTCAGGTTTTTCTTGACTCAATTGATTATAATCCTGATAATGAATGCAGGTCACCGAGGTGGGTAATGAAAAAAAGGTCGGCCCACTGTTTTGAAGGGGCACTTTTTGCTGCAGCAGCATTGGATTTCATTGGTTATAAGCCTCATATCGTAGATATGAAGGCATATAATGATGATGATCATGTTATAGCCGTTTTTAAGGAAGATGGATACTGGGGAGCTGTTGCCAAATCCAATTTCACATCATTGAGGTACAGGGAACCTGTATACCATTCACTCCGCGAACTGATAATGTCCTATTTCGATTTTTTCTTCAATACAGACGGTGAAAAATCATTAAGATCCTATTCACTGCCATTCGACCTGACAACATTAAACGACCGTAAATGGGCAACAACGGATGAGGACCTGGAATATATAGGAGACAAGATTGATTCTCTGCATCATTTTCCTGTGGTTACCAATAAGATGATAAAAAACCTGAAGATTGCAAGTGAATCAATGCTTAAGGCCGGGTTGCTGGGATCCAAAGCAGAGGGATTGTATAAACCGGAAGTAAAGTAAAATAATTTGTCTTAATCCTTTTATTTAAGCTACTTGCATTCTGACTTTAAGGACAGCGCGAAGCGCAAGACCTGCCTTTGCTAAAGCTTCGGCAGGCAAAGCAGGCCGCAGGCCGTTAAGACAGATCAAAGAATTACATATACTATCTATCTGTTTATAAGTTATTTACAAACTACAAATATTTTGTGATCAAAAGTTAATTTTGGAATTAACCTGATAATGACTATTTTTGAACCCGTTAAATTTGCGGGATGTTGTGGTAAACAATAATATCTGCATTGCCTGTCTTCCTGATATTTAAATTAATAGATTCGGGTATGGATTTATCGA
Source organism: Bacteroidia bacterium (assembly GCA_041480425.1). Taxonomy (GTDB): domain Bacteria; phylum Bacteroidota; class Bacteroidia; order Bacteroidales; family VadinHA17; genus LD21. The sequence goes on along the minus strand of JBGOZX010000187.1, from coordinate 3,211 downwards.
GGAAGTATTACAAAGCCTTCACAGAACGACAGGAGGCTATAAAAAAACAGTACAGCCCTAAACAGGCTGAAAAGCAGCACTCCAAAGGTAAACTTACAGCTCATGAACGTATCAGCCTTCTTTTCGACAATGGCACTTTTGAGGAGATAGATGCATTTGTAACGCCTGCTGATCAACCGGTGGAATTCGGAAAGGTTGAGAGATCATACGGTGATGGGGTGATTGTTGGCCATGGAAAAGTAAATGGAAGGCTCGTCTTTTCATATGCTCAGGATTTTACAATCATGGGAGGATCGCTGGGAATTGTCCATGCAAAAAAAATTGCTAAAATACAGGAAATGGCGTTGAAGATGGGGGCTCCGATAATAGCTTTAATCGATTCGGGTGGAGCAAGAATTCAGGAGGGTGTTGCAAGTCTCAGCGGTTATGCAGGAATTTTCCATAATATAATCCACTCATCCGGAATAATTCCCCAGATATCTGTTATCATGGGGCCTGCAGCCGGAGGCGCTGTCTACTCCCCCGCTCTTACCGATTTTGTGTTCATGGTTAATCACACCAGCTATATGTTCGTTACCGGACCCAATGTTGTCAAAGAGGTATTAAATGAAGATGTAACATTTGAAGGTCTTGGAGGAGCGGAAATTCACGCACGTAAAAGCGGCGTGGCTCACATGATTTATGATGATGAAGAAAATACCATTCTTGCCCTGAAGAAATTTCTCTCCTATCTTCCCTCGAACAATGTTGAAAATCCTCCGGCATTGACAGATGACGGCTCAGTACATGACATTAATAAAAAACTCAGGGATATTGTTCCCGATGATCCAAATAAAGCATATGATGTTAAAGAGGTCATAAACCAGATTGTGGACAGAAACAGTTTTTTTGAGACATCGGAGCTTTTTGCTCCAAATCTGGTTACTGGTTTTGCCAGGCTAAAAGGTAAAACAATCGGGATCGTGGCAAACCAGCCCAAAGTTCTTGCAGGGGTACTGGATATTGACTCATCTACAAAAGGGGCAAGGTTTATAAGGTTTTGTGATGCTTTTAATATCCCGATCCTGACCCTCGAAGATGTGCCAGGTTTTATGCCCGGTGCAGATCAGGAACATGCAGGGATAATACGACATGGGGCTAAAATGCTGTTTGCCTACAGCGAAGCTACTGTTCCTAAGATAACCATTATCCTCCGGAAAGCATACGGAGGAGCTTTCATTGTTATGAACAGTAAGAACCTCGGAGGTGACTTCAGCTTTGCATGGCCGTCGGCTGAAATAGCCGTTATGGGACCCGACGGAGCAGTAGCCATACTTTACAGGAGGGAGCTTGCCGAGTCGAAAAATCCTGTTGAACTGAAAAAAGAGCTGGTGAAAAAATACCGTGACAAGATAGCAAATCCTTTCATTGCAGACGAAAGCGGATATATTGATGAAGTAATTGACCCTGCCGTTACCAGGAAAAAAATAATATCAGCATTTGCTGCACTAAATAACAAATGGGTTAAGGTACCGGCAAGGAAACATGGGAATATGCCCCTCTAATGCTGCAAGGTGCAAGGTGCAAGGTGCAGGGTGGCAGGCAAAAGGAGCCTGACTGCAGGGCCAGGGGTGGGTTTCAAAAGAGGTGAACGATTATATTTAGTAAGGTCTTGGACCTGCCTTAATAAAAAGACAGAGAAAAAATATGAAAATAAAACGAATACTGATTGCAAACCGTGGCGAGATAGCAGTGCGGATAATGAAGACTGCACGCAGGATGAATTTTAAGACTGTTGCAGTAAAAACAGCTGTCGAACCAAATGCAATGTATCTGGCTCTTGCTGATGTTGTTTATGATAATACCGAAGATATTTCTGAGATCCCTGTTTTTCTCAATATTGAAAAGATAATTGAAATAGCTCTTAAAACAAAAGCAGATGCCGTTCACCCCGGGTACGGATTTCTTTCTGAAAACGCTTATTTTGCCCAGAAGTGCATAGATAAGAAAATAATCTTCATCGGTCCTTCCCCTGATGCCATATATAAAATGGGTAATAAGACAATTGCCCGGAAAATTGCATTGGCTGCAGGTATCCCAATGGCAATGGGCAGTGAAGGTAATATTGGTGATGAAGAGGAAGCTATAATTGTTGCTGATAAAATAGGTTATCCTGTCATTATTAAAGCCGCATCAGGTGGAGGTGGCAGAGGGATGCGGATCGTAAGAAAAGCCGAAGAGATGGAAAAGATGTTCATCATCGCCAGTAAAGAGGCAGAAAAAGCGTTTAATGACCCTTCAGTATTTATAGAGAAATATATCGAGAATCCAAAACATATTGAATTTCAAATACTCGGTGACTCTAAAGGTAATGTAATCCATCTTGGTGAAAGGGAATGTTCCATTCAGAGAAAGCACCAGAAGCTGCTCGAGGAAGCACCTTCCGGTGCTTTAGATGAAAAGCTCAGAAGCAAAATGGGCAAAATTGCCGTTCAGATTGCCAAAGCCGTAACCTATCATTCTGCCGGTACAGTTGAATTCCTGCTTGACTCCGATAAAAACTATTATTTTATGGAGATGAACACACGAATTCAGGTAGAACATCCTGTCACTGAAGTTATTACAGGTATTGATCTGATTGAACAACAAATCCGGATTGCTAACGGGGAGACTCTCAGGTACCAGCAGGATGATATAAAACTAAATGGATGGGCAATTGAATGCAGGATCAACGCCGAGGATGTTCAAGCCGGATTTGCTCCTGATCCCGGCAAAATTGAAAAACTTAACTTACCATCCGATCCTTATGTGAGAGTGGATACCGGGGTGGAGGCAGGTTCATCAATTGTGGCTAGTTATGACTCAATGATTGCCAAACTGATAATAAAAGGTACTGACCGGAAAGATGCTATCAGAAACTGCAAAATGGCTTTAGATAAGGTTTGGATTAAAGGAACAAAAACTACACTCCCATTTTTCCGGATGCTGGTTCGCAATCAGAAATTCCTGGATGGAGACTTTACGACTGCCTTTATTGAAAAAGACCTTGAGAAATTCTATTTCAACAGTGAATATGAGGAGATGTTGGCGGCCTGGCTTGCTACAAAATTATTTGTTGAAGAGAACCTGAAGGATGACAGCATCAATATTGATTTTGAAAACGGCAAAGAGATGAGTCCGTGGTTGCTTAACAAACGAATTAACCAATTTTAAATCAATTGATTAATAATGG
>JBGOZX010000186.1:0-7639 GCA_041480425.1 Bacteroidia bacterium | reverse complement strand
CCCGGCAATATTTTTAAATATGTTGATAATTTTCTCAGGATATTTAAAATGCCGGTTTCGGTATTGTTTCTTTCGATGGTTGGATTTTATGTTTTGCTTTTAATTTTTGGCGTTAATCCATGGCTTTCCGCAACCGGTGCTATTGCTTATGGCTTATCCTCTTTCTTCTTCCAGATCCTTGCTGCGGGGCACAATACTCAGGCAATAGCCTTGGCATATATGGCTCCGATGATAGGAGGGATTTATTACGCCTATAAACGTGATGCAATTAAAGGAGCTCTTATTACCACCTTTATACTTGCTCTTGAAATCGTGGCTAATCATCCCCAGATCACATATTATGGTATGATCTGCCTACTTGTATTTGGTGTTATCGAGTTCATCTATTCTATTAAGAACAAGGCAATTATGAAATTCCTGAAAACAACAGCCATCCTGGTTGTTCCTTTCATTATTGCCCTGGGAATAAACTTTGCAAATCTTTATACAGTTTATGAATATGGCAAGTACTCTATCCGAGGGAAATCAGAACTTACAACAAATAATAAAACTATCACTTCAGGATTAAACAAGGATTATATTACTCACTGGAGCTATGGAATTGATGAAACAATGAACCTTCTGATTCCTGATTACAAGGGCGGTTCAAGCAAACCTTTTGACCGCAACTCAGAAACATTCAAAGTATTGCGCAATAATAACGCGCTATCAGCCGCTAACCAGTTTCAGAGGTACTGGGGAACTCAGCCAGGAACCGACGGGCCTCATTATGTCGGAGCAATAGTAGTTTTCCTTTTTGTTCTGGGTCTGATAATCATCAAAGGATCCGAAAAATGGTGGCTTCTGATAGCTGCAATTCTTTCAATAATGCTAGCCTGGGGGAAGAATTTTATGCCTCTGACCAATTTGTTTATCGAATACTTTCCGGGTTACAATAAGTTCCGTGCCATTACTATGACACTTGTAATTGCCCAATTCTGTATTCCGCTTTTGGGATTCCTGGCATTAAGGGACATATTCAACGGGACCATTACAAGGAAAGAGATTATGAGAGCTATTCAAATCTCAGCTTGTATAACCGGTGGACTTATTTTGCTGGTAATCCTGATTCCAGCGATCGCTGGATCCTTTATCAGTCAAAATGAGAAAGATCTAAATCTACCTGCCTGGTTAACCACTGCCTTAATTGCAGACAGGAAAGATCTGCTGAGAAGTGATGGATTCAGATCTCTGGTTTTTATTCTGCTTGCAGCGGGTGTGATTCTGGGATTTGTATATGACAAGTTACGTAGAGAATATTCCATCCTGATTATTGCGGTTCTGATCACATTTGATCTGTGGATTGTTGATAAAAGATACCTTAATTCTGACAGATTTGAAAAACCATCTGTAATTCAAAAATCTTTTACACCAACAGTTGCTGATGTCTTTATTCTTAAAGATCCTTCATACTACAGAGTTCTCAATCTGACAGTTTCGACTTTTAACGATAACTCTCCAACCTCATATTTTCATAAGTCTATAGGCGGTTATCACGGTGCAAAGATCAAAAGATACCAGGAACTGATTGATTCAACTATTTACAGCGAAATACTGTTGTTTGAAGTAGCTGCAAATCAAGCTAAATCACTTGAAGATCTGCAGATGGTATTCAACAGCACAAAAGCCATTAACATGCTCAATACCAGGTATGTAATTATTAATCCTGCCTCGTCCCCGCTGATTAATCAGAATGCATTGGGAAATGCATGGTTCGTCGAAAACCCTGTTATGGTGGATAATGCAACCATGGAACTATCTGCTGTCAGATCCATTGACCCTTCAAAGGAGGCTGCCGTTGATATCTCTTTTAAAGATCAGATTAAAGGAACCTCTTTCCCGGTTATGCCGGATGACAAAATTGAACTTGTTTCATATCAGCCAAATGAATTAATTTACAAGTATTCGGCTCAGACAGAAAGGCTTGCAGTTTTCTCGGAGATATATTATTCTGCAGGCTGGAAGTGTTATATTGACGGCAAAGAAAGTTCCTTTTTCAGGACAAATTACATTTTGAGAGGTATGGTAGTTCCTGGTGGGGAACATGAAATAAAATTTGTTTTTGAACCTTCTTCATATATAATAGGAAATAAAGTTTCTTTAGCAAGCTCCCTTGTTTTCATTCTTATGGTTGCGGGATACTTTGTTTTACAATTGAGAAAGAAATCAAAGTCCATGTAGTATGGTGCACCATAATGAATGCCCACTTTGTTCTTCTGACAAAATATCTTTTTTTCTCAGGTGCAGAGATCATCTTTTCAGTAAAGAGGATTTTAATCTCTTTAAGTGCTCTACCTGCGATTTTGTTTTTACACAGGATCATCCCGGGGAACAGGATATCGGGAAATATTATGAATCTGATGACTATATTTCTCATGATGATAAAGCAAAAGGATTTTCAAACAGAATATATCTGCTAGTCAGAGATAAAATGCTGAATAAAAAAAGGAAGATTGTAGAGCGTGCAACAGCATTAAAGGGTGCAAATCTTCTTGATATTGGTAGCGGAACCGGATATTTTGCCGGTACTATGAAGAAAGCCGGCTGGAAAGTGACCGGAATAGAACCGAATAAAAAAGCAAGTGATTACGGAGCTGCCAGATTTAGTCTAGAAATGGTCAGACCGGAGCAAATTTCAGAGTTACCGGATAACAGTTTTAATTGTATCACTATGTGGCACGTTCTTGAACATTTCCAGGAACCCTTTAAATATGCAATTGAAATAAAACGCCTTTTAAAACCTGATGGACTATGTATTGCTGCCTTACCCAATAACAACTCATTTGATTCAGCTTATTATGGAATTTTATGGGCAGCTTATGATGTACCAAGACATCTCTGGCATTTTAATCCATCAACTTTTAAGTTATTTTCAGAAAAGGCTGGATTTAGAATTGTTGAGATTATAAACCTTCCGCTCGATGTTTTTTACATCTCAATTTTAGGGGAAAAGAACAAAGGATCAAAACTGCCATTTATAATGGGTTTGATTATGGGGGCATGGTTTGCTTTAAAGTCGGCAAAAAGAAAAAACAAAAGCAGCTCCCTTATTTATATTCTTCGCAAATCAATTGATTAATAACGATCCAACCACCGGTACTTTCTGGCACTGTCACCAAATTTCATTGCGACTGTCAATTCATGTGTTCCGTAGGTTACTCTCTGAATTTCCTGGAGCGTAAAATCAAAAGCATATCCTATGAACATATTGGTATATCTGAAGCCAAAGTTTGCAATTATGGCTCCACTTGTCCTATAAGACAATCCCGCCCAGAGGCTTTGATCATATATATAAGTAAAACCTATGTCAGCTTGTGGTTTTAACTGTTCCGACATCATAATAAGGACTGAAGGTTGAAGTTCAATTTTACTTCCTGAAAGGAAACTGTAAGACCCAAAAAGATAATAGTGCCTGTCCATTCTGAAATTTCTATAGGCAACATCACCTATTTTGGCAGCAGCTCCAAATAATTGCTCGGTTGAAAAACCAAAGTTATATCTGGCATTCAGAACATAAATACCAAAGGACGCATCTGGTACAAATATCCCCCTGCGCAGATCATTATTCAGCCAGGGTTCATTCGGATCTTCAAAATTTATCTCCTTTTCATTAATTTTAAAATGGTAGCCTGTAAAAGCAAGTCCCATAGATAGTTGAGTACTGTTTTCCAACCACATATGATAGGAATAGGAAAGCTGGAAACCGGTTCTGTTAACAAGTCCGTTCCTGTCGTTGAAAACATACCCGCCCAAGCCGATCTTACCATCGGTTTTAGGCCTGTAAACACTTCGTTTATTACTGATTTGCTTAAGTAAATAACTTCGTTTAAGCATTCTCGTCTGCCAGCTGAAGGAAAACGTTCTTGGGGCACCGGAATAACCAACCCATTGTTCCCTGGCTGTAAGATTAAAACTTGTAAAACCGTCACTCCCTGCAACAGCAGGATTAATAAGAAATTTGTTATAGAGATACTGGCTGTATAATGGAAGCTGCTGTCCTGCAACAGTTGCACTATAAATAAGAAAAAATGATATGAAAGCCAGTTTTCTCACAGGAACTAAAAATATTAATAATTACCTTACTATTGTCACATGACCAATAATTGGTTTTGAACCGTTATGTAAATCGATAATATAGTGATATGAATCAATCGGAAGAATAGTTCCATTGCTTCTTCCATCCCATGGTTTAGGATAGCCCTTGTCCGATTTCCAGATAAGTTCACCCCATCTGTTAAATATTTTCACCTCAATTTGCGGATACAAATCCTTAAGACCTATATTCCATTCGTCATTTATAAGGTCACCGTTAGGAGATATAGCGTTAGGAATGACAAGACAGATCTCATTTAAAGGATGAATATTAACTGAATCTTTAACTGAACATCCATTCTGGTCAGTGACAGTTACCCCGTATAATCCGCTGACTGCATTAGTAATATTCTGGCCTGTCGAATTATCTGACCATGCATAGGTATAGCCGGTTGTAACCGAGCCTCCGGTTACTGTCAACAAAATTTGCCCGTTGGGCATATCTGTACAGAATGGCTGACTTATTTCAAATGTAAGCCTGATTGAATCAGGTTCGGTAAGGGTTATCGTTGAATCCGCCTGGCAATTATTCGAATCTGTTATTATAATCTTATAAGTACCTGCTAACAAACCGGATCTTATATTTCCAATTTCCCCATCAGCCCATAGATAATCGACAAGACCTGCATTATTTGCTGCTTCAACGGTAACTGATCCTGTTTTTTCACCTACACAGTTTATATTATAATCACTCGAAATACTGACAGATGGAGTAATTATCATACTTAGTCTTCCTGGTTCAGTCATATCTATAGTATCCCGGGCTGTACATAAATTATTGTCAGTAATAAGTAAAATATACCGCCCGGATTTAAGATCAGATATGTCTTTTGTAGTTTTTGTAAACCCTTCAGGTCCCTGCCAGCTGTAAACAAATGGTGCTAATCCGGTTGTAGGACTTATCTGGATTGAACCGTTTGACAGGCCGAAACAGCTGATATTAAATCCATTGTAATCGGAAAGTGCTTTAGAATAAGTTAAAGATGGTGGAAGATTAACCCTTATTGAATCGGTTTTCTGGCAACCATTAATATCAGTCACCGTTACACTATAATAACCTTCTGTCAAACCAGAAATATCCTGAGTGACGGCTCCGTTCGACCATATATAATTAAATGGACCAATCCCGCCGTTAACAGTGAGATTGATTGAACCATTATCAAAACCTGCTGATTGGCATGTAATGTGCGTAGGTATCAGCTCAATTTCAAGAGCCGGAGGTTGAGTCAGTGTGATATCTCTCTCCGCAATACAGCCATTTGCATCAGATACAATAAGATGATAGGTCCCTGCTCTGAGAGCATTTTGATCCTCTTGACCGCTGACGATACCAGCTCCGTCAGTCGTGCTCCAGTTATAAGAATATGTTCCTATGCTGCCACCTGTCACAGTTATATCGATTGAACCTGTACCGCCGTTACAGCTAATATTATATGATCCGTCTGTTGATAATGAGCTTATAGAAGAAATATCCAGAAGAGCCGGTTGTGTAAGAGTGTAAACAGGCTGAGGCGTCAGAACACAACCGTTAATATCAGTTACCGTACAGGTATAAGTCCCGGCTCTAAGTCCCGAAATATCCCTTGTAATGGCAGTAAAACCACCAGGACCGACCCATAAATAGGTATAAATACCTGATCCTCCTGTTATTGTCAATTTAATGAATCCTTCACTTCCACCGAAGCAGGATATATTATAGTTACCATCGGGGCTATGGGATAATTCACTACCTGTCAGAACCATACCATCGGGTTCAGTAAGAGTTACGCTGAAAGTCTTTGAACAATTCATTGCGTCTCTTAAAGTGAGAAAGTATGTACCTGCGGTAATATTATCAAGTCTGTTTAGTGTATCAACTCCGGTAATTGTTCCATCAAAAGTATACCATTTATACCTGTAAGGTGCTCCGTTTCCTCCGGTTATGGCATCAATCCATATTGACCCGTCACTATAATTTAAGCAAGACACATTGTGCCCACCAATATATTCCTTTTTCATAATTGTAACATCGATCTCTCCAGGTTCAACAATATTCACTTCAGGGAAGCTGTAATCATAACATCCATTAGCATCCTTTAGAAGAAGCTTATAGTTTCCCGGGAGTAGATTATAATATATGTTGAACACTCCTTTTGTATAGAGCACATCATGAATTACTGTATCCTGTTCATTATGAACAACCCAGAATTCAAATGGGGCAACCCCGGTTGAAGAGGTATTTTCCCTTATCCAGATTTCACCGTCATTTGATCCGGGGCATGTAGTACCATAACCGGTTATCTTATCCCTGACTGAAAAATAAGAATCAAGAATTGCACCAACAGGCCATGCATTTTCGCTATTCACGCAACCCAGGTTATCTGTTACAATAACCTGATATCCACCACCCCTAAGGTCAATTATTTGCGTAATATTATCATTGGTGATATAATCCAATCTGTAACCTGAAGGACCTCTCCAGCTGACCGCCGTTGGATGAGTTCCTCTTGACAGGATTGCAGTCAGCGTAGCATCTGATCCTCCATCACAAGTTAAAGGTTTAGATATTAACAGATCCTGCAACGGTTCAGGATGCACTTGGACTTCTATACTATCTAATTTCCCTATACATCCCAATATATCATTTGCTGGTGTTATTAAATAATAAACTGATAAAAGTGAGTCAGAGTTGTTCTGATATGAGCGTATAATTTTCTGTCCTGGCAGCAGATTATTTTCGGGAGAAGTATCTCCAACAATATCTCCCGGTGTGCCGGTAACTGTTACAAAATAATCGAAGTTGATCACTCCCGAGGTCATTACAGTAGGTGTTGTCAGAGTAATATTTGTAGTGCCTCCGTAACAGATCGGGTTAACATTTAGTGGAATAACTTTGGGTGTTGGGTTGACTGTTACTACTACTACCTTTGACGGTCCATCGGCACAGCCTCCAGGACTGACCGGTACTATAGTATAGGTTACAGTCTGTGGTGCATCCGTAGGGTTAATAAGATTATCTGCAATAATATGATTGTTCGGAAGTCCTGTCGCGCTTGGGGTAAATCCTGTTACTCCTCCTATGGCCGATGCTGTAAACTTAAAGGTGATAGCGCCACTTGTAAACGTGCTCGGGCTCTGAAGTAATATGCTCGTTGTCGTATTATCACACTGTATCGTGTTAGCCGGTACCGGGAAGATTCTTGGTGTCGGGTTGACTGTTACTACTACTACCTTTGACGGTCCATCGGCACAGCCTCCCGGACTGACCGGTACTATAGTATAGGTTACCGTCTGTGGTGCATCTGTCGGGTTATGAAGTATATCTGATATTACATGATCCTTCGGCAGACCTGTGACTGGTGTAGTGAACCCTGTTACCCCACCAGTTGCTACTACCGTATACCTGAATGTGATTAATCCATTGCTGAATGTACTCGGACTACCCAGCGTAATATTTGTCGTCCCATCATTACACAGTGTCTGTGCAAGGGTGCTCGGTACTACCTGTGGTGTCGGGTTGACTGTTACT
>JBGOZX010000185.1:0-7687 GCA_041480425.1 Bacteroidia bacterium | reverse complement strand
TTATTTGGAAGCCAGAAGCCCAGGCTTATGTATATGACTACATATTCGGATATGAAATCGCAGCAGGAGCACTGGGCTGCATTCTCTAACCATCCCGACTGGAAAACTCTTCGGGCAAATCAAGAATATGCAAATACAGTTATAAAGCCGAACGCATACCTGCTGCACCCGACAGATTATTCAGATTTTTAATATTTTATCTGCGTTAATCTGCGCGATCTGCGGGAAATCAATCTTTTTTCTCCCGCTGATCTCGCAGATCTTCGCAGATTGAATTTCAAACAGGTAACTCAATTTTTGAAATAGCGTCCTCAATTTCTGCACAGGTCAGCTCGTGATCGGGCAGGTTGTTCTCGAAATACTTCTCATAAGCAGAAATGTCGAAATGACCATGACCGCTTAGGTTAAAAAGTATCGTCCTTGAAACTCCTTCCAGGTCGGCCCTTCTTGCCTCATCAAGTGCGCCGGCAATGGCATAATTTGATTCGGGAGCAGGAAGAATACCTTCAGTCCTTGCGAAAAGCACGCCGCCTTCAAAGCATTCCCTCTGCATCTTTGCCTTTGCCTCGATAAATCCATCTTTAAGGAGCTGGCTTACAAGTACTCCTGCACCATGGTAACGTAACCCGCCTGCATGTATCTTCTCGGGTATAAAATTATGTCCCAGAGTGTACATGGGAAGGAGAGGGGTCATCCCTGCAGAATCGCCAAAGTCGTACATAAATTTACCTTTTGTAAGCTTGGGACAAGAAGATGGTTCAATTGTTAGAAGTCTGGTCTTCTTGCCATTGATGAGGTTTTCACGCAGGAATGGGAAGGCAATACCGGAAAAGTTCGATCCGCCTCCGAAGCAGGCTATCACAACATCGGGATAATCGTCGGTCTTCTCCATCTGGATTAAAGCTTCCTGTCCTATGATAGTCTGATGAAGGATAACATGGTTGAGTACGCTGCCGAGGGAATATTTGGTATAGGGGTCTTCGGCCGCCACCTCCATGGCTTCGGAAATTGCAATACCCAGACTTCCCGGAGAATCCGGATCCAACTCAAGAACTTTCCTGCCTGCGACTGTCATAGTGGATGGTGATGGAATTACCTTGGCATTATATGTATTCATCAAAAGCTTGCGGCCAGGTTTCTGGTCGTAACTGACCCTTACCATGAAAACCAGCAGTTCAAGTCCGAAGTGCTGGCAGGCGAAACTCATAGCGCTTCCCCATTGTCCTGCTCCGGTCTCTGTGGTGATCTTCCTGACTCCCTCTTTTTTGTTGTAATAAGCCTGTGCAATGGCAGTGTTGGCTTTATGGGAACCTGAATAATTACCTCCCTCATACTTATAGTAGATTTTGCTTTTTGTACCCAGTGCTTTTTCGAGGTTAACAGCCCTGAAAAGAGGAGAGGGACGATAAGTCATGTAGAAATCGAGAACCTCATCCGGTATATCAATGTACCTTTCTGTCGACACCTCCTGTTTTATAAGCTCCATAGGGAAAACGGCAGCAAGAGCCTCCGGCCCTATAGGTTCGCGGGTTACCGGGTGCAGCGGAGGCAAAGGTTTATTAGGCATGTCAGCCACGATATTATACCATTGCCTGGGCATTTCATTCTCGTTCAATAAAAATTTTCTGATCTTTTCCATAGTTTATGAATTATTAATTAGTAGTTGTAAAATAAAGAGGCACGCTGTGAACAGCGTGCCTCTATAATAAATATTTTTAAAATTATATAACGGCCAAATTCACAGCATCGGTTGTTGAGCTGCGCCAAGACCAGATATATAACGTTCTTGTTTTCATGGCTTCAAAAATACTTAAAAATTTTAATTACCAACAAAAAAACAGATTTTTTTTAATTTTTCTTATAATAATACTAAGTTTTCAACGTAAAATATAGATAATTACAGCTTTCCGGTGTCATTCATTAACAATAGCTCCGATTTTTCTGAGATCATCAAAAAATCCCGGATATGATTTCGCCACGCAATGCGAATCTTTAATAAATACTTTTCCATTTGCCCCCAAAGCAGCAATTGAGGCAGCCATAGCAATACGGTGGTCATCATGAGAATTCACTCTGGCTCCAATTACCTGGCCACCGGTAATTAACATGTTATCTCCTTTTATTTCCACCTTAATATTCATTTTTCCAAACTCCTCACAGAGGGCAGATGCCCTGTTGCTCTCTTTATGCACCAGACGTGAAGCCCCTTTTATGGTCGTAACCCCATCACAATATGATGCAAGAGCAACAAGAGGAGGAAAGAGGTCGGGAGATTCAGTAGCATCAAACTCAAATGCTTTTAGATTTGATTTTGATATATCTATCTGGTTTTCACTCGTTTTGAATTCAGCACCAGCTATTTCCAGTACTTTTAATATAGCCAGATCGCTTTGTTGGCTGTTGGTACGGAGCCCCTTTACATTCAGATTACCATTAATTGCGCCGGCGACGAGTATAAAGGCACCATTGCTCCAGTCACTTTCAACTTCATAACTTCGGGCAATATATTTTTGTTTGCCCGGAATTCTGAACAATTTATAACTATCATTTAAAACTGTTATTCCGAATTCTTTGAGAATCTGGATTGTCATATCAATATATGGCTTACTCTTTAGATTGTTGACTTTAATCTCCGAATCTTCAGGTGTCAGAGGTAAAGCCATAAGCAAACCTGTCAGAAGCTGGGAACTCAGTGAACCGTCAATTTCACAGCGTCCCCCTTGCAATGGTCCTTTAATGGTCAAAGGAAGAAATCCTTCGGCACTGATGCATTTTACTCCCAGCTGGTTTAATGCATCTCCAATCATAAACATAGGTCTTTTTTTCAGAGAACTGGTCCCTACCATGGTTATCTCCTCAGGGTACAGGGCTGCAATGGGTGAAAACAGGCGAATAGCCAGGCCTGATTCACCACAATTAAGCTTCTTTTCTTTCAGCCCCCTGCAACCCGTGATCCTAATTTCTTTAACATCAGGCTCGACCCTGGCACCGAGACTGACTGCAATGCTCATTGCAGCAAGTGAATCATCGCAATATGAAGGATTAATGATGATGCTTTGTCCTTCAGCCAGCATTGCTGCAGCAATCGCACGCTGGGTCATGCTTTTTGATGGGGGAGCCTCTAACTGACCATTCACTTTGGAGGGCTCAACTGATCTTTCCATAGGCTAATTTTACTTTCATTTATCCTTTGCATACTTATTCACTCCATTGTTCATAATCTTCATCTGATGATTAATTGATTCCTGGTGAATAGCTTTGAAAATCGTATCGATCACTTCACCGCTGAGTCCTTTTGCCTGACCTTTTATCAAAACTTTTCTAATTATTTCGTCCCAACGGGTGCTCTGCAAGATAGTAATATTATTTTCCTTTTTATATTGTCCAATAGTCTCAGCAACCTTCATACGTTGTTCAATAATATCGAGAAGATGGTCATCGAATACATCTATCTGCTGTCTTAATTCCCCCAGGACATCTAATAATTTAGGGTCTGAAGCTATCGGGCTTCGAAGTATCAGTCTGCTTAACAGTTCTTTCAGATCGTTGGGGGTAAGCTGTTGGGCTGCATCGCTCAGTGCCTTTGCCGGATTAATATGTGATTCCAGCATAAGACCATCAAAGTTCAGATCCATGGCTTTCTGAGAGATTTCATGAAGATACTCTCTTGAGCCGGCTATGTGGCTTGGGTCACATATTATCGGAAGGTCCGGTATCCTTCTTCGCAACTCAATAGGTAATTGCCAGTTAGGCTGATTCCTGTAAGTTGTCTTTTCAAATGAGGAGAAACCGCGGTGTACTGCACCAAGTCGTGTGATTCCTGCTCTGGCGATACGTTCGATAGCTCCAATCCATAGCTCCAGGTCAGGATTGATTGGATTTTTAATCAGTACCATTACATCCACACCATTAAGTGCATCTGATATCTCCTGTACAGTAAACGGATTTACAGATGTCCTGGCACCAATCCACAACATATCAATCCCATATTTAAGAGCTTCATATACATGTTTTTCATTCGCTACTTCAGTCCCGACAAGAAGACCTGTTTCCTGCTTAACCCTCCTGAGCCATTTCAGACCTTCTGTTCCCACTCCTTCAAATGAATTTGGCCGTGTCCTGGGTTTCCAGATACCTGCACGAAACACACTAACATCTTTTATCTGAGCTAACTGAGTTGCAGTTTCCATAACCTGCTCTTCAGTTTCAGCACTGCACGGACCTGATATTAAGAAAGGCCGGCCTTTGTACCCTCTCCAGTTTTTGATCAGGGAAGTTTCAAGTTTTAGTTCCATACATCAATGAATTAGTTTAATATTTTTCTAATCTTGTTAGCCTCTTCCATTAAAGCTTTCAGGCCATTAATATCTTTATCAACAATTAATTTTCTGAAAACATTCATTTTTTCTATATATGTATCCAGCACCTCAATAATGAACTCGCCATTCTCTGTAAAGATCGGAGCCCAGGTTTCTCCATTGCTTTTAGCAAGACGGACAGTACTTTCAAAACCTCCACCTGCCAGAGTCAGAATATTCTGTTCTTCACCTTCTTTCTCGAGTACACTTAAGGCCAGAGAAAACGAGGTTATGTGTGATATATGTGAAACATATGCAACATGAACATCATGATCGCTGGAGTTCATATATACTATTCGCATATTAAGGATACCAAGCATTTTTTTTACAAGTTCCAGGGCATCGGTATCGCATAGTTCCGGGTCGCAGATAATAGCTGTTTTATAGTCAAACAACTTTCCAATTGCAGCAAGAGGACCTGAATATTCTGTTCCGGCCATCGGATGTGTTGCCACATAACGCCCCCTGTTCGGGTGGTCCTTCGATATTTTTGCTATACCGGCTTTTGTTGACCCCATATCTGCGACAACTTTTGGGGTGCCTGTTATTCTGTCGAGTATGCCGGGTAACATCTGGCAATTTGTATTTACTGGAGTTGTAAGTATGATAAGATCGCTCCTTTCAACTGCGTTTTCAAGTGTATCGGTCTCATCAACTAATCCGCAAAGCTTTGCGATATTCTGATGTTGTATATTTGAATCAACTCCGATTATTTTATCTGCAAATCCACGTTTTCTGAGGTCAATCATCAATGAACCTCCGATGAGTCCGATACCTATTACTGCTATTGTCATTTTTATTAATAGGTTATTAGTTATTAGTAATTAGTTATTAGTGAGAGGGATGCTATTCTCTTCTTAGCTTCGAGCAACTTAACATCATTAGCACATAACGAAATGCGAATATAACGGTCTCCCTTGCTTCCGAAAATAAAACCGGGGGTAATAAAGACATGAGCCTTATTCAGGATCTCCTCGACATATAATTCACAATTGATAATTTCCTCCGGTATCCGTCCCCAGACAAATAGCCCAACCTGGTTTTTATCATATCTGCATTTTAGCATCTCCATAATCTCTTCAACTATTTTCCGCCGGGTGTTATAGACAGCGTTTATCTTTTCGTACCATGATTCCGGATTATTCAGGGCCTCAACAGCAGCTAATTGCAGGGGCAGGAACATACCCGAATCCATATTGCTTTTAACCTTAAGAATACTATTAATATATTCTTTATTCCCTGCAACCATTCCAATGCGCCAGCCGGCCATGTTGTGCGATTTACTCAGAGAGTTCAGTTCCAGGGCAATATCCCTGGCGCCGGCAACAGATAACAAACTATGATATTCCTTATTTAAAATAAAACTATACGGATTGTCATTACAAATTAAAATACTGTGCTTATGTGCAAAGGAGACCAATTTCTCAAAAAGGTTCACCGACCCTCTTGTCCCGGTAGGCATATGAGGGTAGTTAATCCACATGAGTTTTACCTTGCTCAGATCGGTTTTTTCCAGGTCATCCAAATCAGGAAGCCATCCCTTTTTCTCATCAAGCTCATAATATCTGATCATACCGCCTACAAGATTTGTCACGGAGGAATACGTGGGATAACCAGGATTTGGTACAAGGACCTCATCACCCGGATTAATAAAAGCCATACTGATATGCATTATACCTTCCTTGCTTCCCATCAGAGGCAATATTTCATCATTAGGATTCAACTCCACATTGAAATAATTCCGGTACCAGTTGGCAAAAGCATTTCGCAGGGCAGAAATCCCAATGTAGCTCTGATACCCATGCGCTGTGGGTTTTTCCGCTTCAGAAGCCAGGCGTTTTATTGTGTTATCCGAAGGTGGTTGGTCGGGGCTTCCGATACCAAGGTTAATTATGTCAGCACCAGCGCTGCGCATCTGGTCAATCTGCTTAAGCTTTGTCGAGAAATAGTATTCCTGAACACTGCCTGTTCGATTTGCCGGTTTAACTTTCATATAGCATCTCTCCTTTAAAATATACTCCGAGAACTTCTAAATTACTGGTGTATTTTTCCAAAATATCTTTAATGAGCTCAATATCAGAATTCTCAGGTAACTCAAGGTCAAGATAAAACATATATTCCCACTCACCGTTAAGTCTGGGAACCGACTGGATTTTGGAAAGATTTATATTCATTTCCGCAAGCTTTACAAGTACTGCCGCAAGAGAGCCGGGTTTATGCCCTGTTGCGAAACAGATAGAGACTTTATTTCCTTTCCTGTTACCCTTATCCTCGCTTCCAACAACCAGGAATCTGGTGTAGTTTTTCTTGTAAGTTTCTATACCTGAAGCGAGTATCTTAAGTCCGTATATTTCAGCTGCATTCGAGGAGGCGATAGCTGCAATTTTTTTCAGTCTGTGTTCACTTATAAGTCTGGCACTTCCTGCAGTATCGTCGGTCTCAACAAGAGTAATTTCCGGATACTGGTTGAGGAATGTCATACATTGTGACAGGGCGATAGGGTGTGACCTTATTTGCCTGATATCATTTATTGACTGACCGGGCAGGGCCATCAGGTTCTGCCTGATCCTCAGGTTGTGCTCTCCCAGCACCTTCATTCCTGACTCCCTTATAAGGGTGTAATTATAAAGGATGCTTCCGGACCGGGCATTTTCGATAGCCATCATGGCCATATCAGCTAAACCCTCTTTGACTATATTAAGCGTCATATCGAAAGTTGAGCATGGCACAATATCAATGATATCGTAACTGAAAAATTGTCTTGCGGCAACTTCGTGAAAACATCCTTTCTCCCCCTGTATTGCTATTTTCATCTTAATAATTGTTTAAAAAATAAAGGGCCCCTTTTCAGGGACCCTTGTTTCGATATAAATTTTTTATCTGTATACAAAAATCCCATTATCTCTTTTTAAAATAAAAATAAAAGAAGAAGTAGGAGATAAAATATTTGTATACCATATTCATTTTGTCGCTTTGTTTGCTTACAAAAGTAATCGAATTTTTAAAAATACAAGTAAAAAGTTATAAAAACTGCAAATTCAATTAAATATTTGCAGAATGAGTGGAGGTTTCTTAAGAAGATTTATTACCGACTGTTTTATTCCGCTGTTGGCTTATTCCCTGTTTTAAGCAATACTATCTCACCCCCTGATCCCCTCTCTCTACTTCCTAAAGAGGGGGAAATCAACAGATGATATGTTATTGAATATTAAGATATTATATTTTGTATATTGTCATATTAAATTTAATTCATAATTGCATAATTAATAAATCTATGACAATGAGTTCTCCCTCTTTGTGAAACAGAGAGGGGATTAGGGGGTGAGTTC
>JBGOZX010000184.1:0-7809 GCA_041480425.1 Bacteroidia bacterium | reverse complement strand
TTCTGCTTTTTGATAACAAACCTAATTCGCAATGATAATTTTCGTTATCTGTTTTTGTAATAACAAATCTGATAGGAGTATCTTGTTCTGAAATTGCATTTAATACTTGATCTGACAGATACTGAACTAATTGAATACCATTACTTGCAATAGGGATTTTTATTTCTTTTTCAAAAAGTCTCATAATTATAGTCTTTTTATAATCTGTGAATTTACGATTTTTCCATCAAACCATTTCTCTGAAAAATCTTTTGCAAAATTACAATCAAATTCTTTACACGAAAAAATATTTATGTAGACATTTTTTAAAATATCCAAGGTGTGAATTGTTATATTGCTTGTCAGGATAAATTGTACCGCGGAGGTGCCTTTTGTATGCGCTTCCGTTTGGCATAATTCCAAAGGTAATCCATGATCGTCCCACCAACATAATTTTTCAGTCCTCATATCGATTAATGCGCATAACTCTCTGAAGTATTTACGAATTTCCTTCCTGGTAAATTTAGAATTATCACAATTGTGAATATCTATTATTAATTCTTTCCCGTATGATTTCATTCAATTAGTTTTTCGAATAATTTTCTTTCCACCAGCTTTCCTTAATTCCACTGAACCAAACATCTAGCGAGACAGGTTTTGGTTGTATTTTAACAAGGATTTTGTCATCTAAGCATTTTAAATCATAGTATCCTTGGGGAAACTTTATATTTTCAATTTCAGTTTCTGGTAAATATCCTTTTGTATCCTTTGAATTTCTACTTAAATGAAATTCTAGTTTCCTATTATCTTTTGATGCGGTCATCTTTATCTCCTTAATTGTACAATATTTATCTTTTTCTTCTGCTTGATCCAATGAATAAATCTCGCATAATCTTTCGGCTTTTAATATATAGAAATTCGCTAGCTCCCTTTTTTGTGCTACTTCATAATCCATATTGATTTGAATATCATCACCCTGTTTTGGTTTAATTTTACTAAAACTAATTTTAGTTTCAGCAAGTGTATCAATATACTTTCTGGAAAGCAGTTGGCGACCAAAGCGAGAAAACTCTTCTAATTCATCCGCAATGACCAATAAATCAGCTAAACTACTTAAAGTATTAAGGTGCGCAAAATCAAACTCGTGCTGTGCAATGGAAAATAAAATATCACCTCGAATAATGTTATAATAAATTTCTTCATTATTTAATCCCCATTCATCTGCAGTTCCCCGAACAAATGTATCTGCAAAGATCCCAAGAACTTTATATAACAGATAAGAGCTGTAAATACCATGTTGTTTTTTCTCGAATGCTCTACATAACCTCCAGAAGGTTGAATCGTCCCTATAACATTTAACAATAACCTCCTTTTCTGATAAAGAAGGTACAATTATAATATCAAACGACATTAGCTCTAAGAATTGGGTCATTAAATTTTGATGTTCAATATCCATGGAATAACCCATGTGTCTGAAATTTGGCATATCATAGAATTTGAGAACACTTAGAGCTTTTTCATTTAGGTTTTCTAATTTAGAAAGGGAATATCCTAAATCATGACACAAGGCAATTATACACCAAATAGCATCCTTTTTTTTATTGACTTCTTTGTAAGTTTCCTTTTCTATGACTTTTGCTTTTTTTAAAAGAGCAGGTGAATAAGATGCCTTCTCATTTTCAATAGAATTAATAAGATGCCAATTTAGGTTATTACTGATATCAGGAATTAGTTCCCGTAAAATATATTCCCCAATAAGGTAAACCCAAATTGAATGTAGTGTATGATCTCTGTAATACGGTTCCAGTCCATAAAGGATATCTTCAAAACTTGTTTCAGCTCTCATATAATTATAAAGATCTGAATTCCCTTTGGAATCTTGGTCTAAATCGTTGAGAGCACAACTAGCTAGTGTTTCCCAAAGTATACGACCATGTTCATGAGCATCAGCCCAATCTAAATTATTACTTAATTCCCCATTCTTATGAGCTAATTTTATATCTAAAATAAGGTTCTCTATTTGAGCAAGAATTTCAATTTCGCCTTCAGGGTCATCTTTTAAAAATTGGATTTCTCCATTATTAATCCATGCTTTATATTTCTCAAGTAATCCAACAACTGAAATAGTATTCATGATTTATTTTATTATTGAAGTTTATCTTTGTTTATTAAATAGAGTGCTTCTTCCCAAATTTTATCTAAAGTACGTAAATGCAAATCAATTACATGTTCTTTCTTAAAAGTCCATGATTCATTTTCAAATTCATTGTTTGATGTGATAATTTTATGTTCATCTATAAAGAAGCTTACTATTGGCTTATCTTCAGCCTTATCTTTTTCAATATTGTAACTCGTCCCATAGATAAAGCAACCTTCGAGTTTGTTCTTTTTTTCATTTTTAGCATACTGAATGGTGAAATCGATATAGAAAAATATTCCATGCATATTAAACCATAATCTTTCAGGAGAATCTTCTAATTTGTTAGGATTTTTTAAAAAGATTTGTTTGATAACGTATTCCTCCATCTTGGTAATATATTTTTCTACCTTAGTTATATCTTCCTTTC
Organism: Bacteroidia bacterium; assembly: GCA_041480425.1. GTDB lineage: Bacteria > Bacteroidota > Bacteroidia > Bacteroidales > VadinHA17 > LD21. The sequence continues at coordinate 5,263 of JBGOZX010000184.1, read as the reverse complement.
TCTTAGTGGTATCCACTTTCATTTTGGCGACCTCTTCTTTCTTCTTGGAAATATCTTCTTTCAACTTGGGAATATCTATCTTGGTAGTTGCAGGATTAATAATGATATTGGCATCTAACAATTTGTGGATTGTCTTTAAATTGTCATTAATGCTTTTAAAAGATAAACTAATTGATTCAATTCTTTGTATGGCTACTAAAGCTTCCTTTTCAAGACCTTTTTTTAGTTGGTTGAAGTTTCTTTCATTTGTCATGATTTTATTCTTTAAGTTATGTATCTTATAAATTCTAGATAATTTCTTCTATTATTTATTGATGGCCAACATTAACTATACCAATTTTCAACAATCTTTATCTCCTCTTAGGTCAACCCATACAACTTATACACCAGCCGGTCAATTTCTGCTTCCAGGACATTCTCACCAATGTATGTGCGCTAAAAAGAAATAATTGATTTGAATCATCATTTATTTTTTTTTGATTTTCTTGATCTCTCTGTCAAAATCAGATTCATATTGCCTGTCCTGCTCAACTCTGAACTTATCATATTGTTGTTCAGCAAGTTTTTTGGCAATGGTGGCTGAAATTGTTCCGGAGTTTTTTAAAACTGAATAGTCATTGAATTGCAGGAAGGAATCAAGTTTTTCAATCCAATCTTTCATTTTCATGGGTATCTTCCGTTCAGCCTGATTTGAATTCACCCGGTAACCAACAGAGATAATTGCATCAAGATTGTAAAAGAGTGTATCGTATTTTTTGCCATCTACGGCAGTATGTGCAATTTTTGCACATACTGAATCTCGCACTAATTCTTTTTCTTTAAAGATATTGCCCAAATGTTTTGTAATTACCGTACGATCAGCACCAAAAAGTTAAGCCATTGCTTTTTGGCGTAACCAGACATTTTCGTCCTGTAGGATGACTTCTACTTTTATTAATCCTTCAGGTGTGCTGTATAGTATTATATCAGATTTATTCATAATGCAAACTTACTTTTTGCTTTTCTGCTTATTTTAATAAAAGATGTTCAGACTATTTGACGCCCCTCCACAATCCTTACCTCCTCCTCAGTCAACCCATACAACTGATAAACCAGCCGGTCAATCTCTGCCTCCAGGGCGGTGGTGTCGGCAGCGGGATCGGATTTTTTGGCTTGAAGTATTTGTGATACTGGTTTGGAAAGCTTAGTCTCAGCTTCTTTCAGGTTTTTAAAAATCGGTAACTCTTTGAACTCACCAATTTTTATTTTCGGGAATACTGCATCAAATTCATTGCTAGTAAACTTAAAGAATTTGGATATCAAGTTAGAGGCTAAAAGACCTTGAATCGCATTTATAGAAGATTTGAAATCATCACTTAGTTTTGCAATGAAAACACTTTGGTCAATAATAAAATCTTCTTCAATAACTGTACAGTTAAGCTTCTCCCCAAGCACTTGTCTCATAATTAAACGTTTACCAGTAAAGAATTTCATATCTCTTGGTGCTGCCAACCAACTGCCATAACTTATGTAGTGTTCGCCATCCCATTTAAAATAATATCTGTTAACATGTTTTCCTCTAATTTCAGGTAGAAAACTATCATCTTTTTTATATGAGGCATGGTAAGCTTTGTTGAAAATTATTTCTTCTGACTGACCACGATACTTATCATAAGGATTAACACCTCTAGTAATTTCTGCAATATCACTAAGTTGAATTGAATTAGCTCTAATTCTTTTTATTACGAAAGAAAGAGCTTGATTTATCTCTACATCGAAAACATATCTTTTATTGTCTAAAAACCTATTTTGATTGATTGTATGTTTAAAGACAGGCAATTGGTTCTGAAATAAATGAACTTCCATCTCTCTTTTACAAGTGTCCTTTCCCGCAATAAAAATTAAAGTATCAACAGAAGCTTCATCAAAAACATTTTCTAGGTTCGGAAACAAAATATCAAATGAAACACTATCAACTAAAAACTTTCTACATCTTGTAAACGTCATGTTCTTAAGCCATGAATTTGGAGTAATAAAAGCGATGTATCCTTTTCTTTTCAAGACTTCTATCCCTCTTTCAATGAATGAAATATATAAATCAAGCTGATATTGTGATGTAATATAACTTTCAGTTAAGTAGGTAATAAGTCCTTTATCAAAATCTTTTCCAGAAACATACGGCGGATTTCCGATCACCACATCGAATCCCACAAAATCACCGTCATTATTCAGCACCTCCGGAAACTCAAACCTCCATTCAAAAGCGTTTTCATAAATCTTGTTGCACTTAATTTCTGCCAGCTCTGTTTCATACTTTTTAATCTCCTCAGTAAGCTTTTTAACTTTTTTATTCCACTCATCCTTTTGCGTTTTGGTCAGCTCGAAGAGACTCGACTGGCCTGTGAGACTTAATAGTTCACCGTTGAGCTTATTGAGTTTAAGGAACCGCTTATCGCTTTTGGATACCTCCGTTTCAAAATCATTTTTGATCTTACTGATAAGCTGTTCCATACTTCGCTTCTCATCTTTCGACTGTGCATTCCGGTAGCTCATAACAGCTTCGCGGTAGTTATCAATATTCCACTTGCTTGATTTCAGGGCTGTTTTGATGTCGGCATCGAGCGGATACCTGCTTATAAGCGAATTACCGCATTTTATGTTTATGTCAATGTTCGGGAGTGTTTCGAGTTCCGCTAAAGAGGTTTCGCGTTTATCGTTTAGCGTTTCGTGTTTGTAGTAGGCATTTTTAAGCAACTCAATCCAGAGTCTTAATCTGCATATCTTAACCGAGTTGGGATTTATGTCGACTCCGAAAAGGCAGTTTTCTATAATCACCTGTTTCTCCTTAAAGAGGGTCTCCTGAACACGCTGGCTCTCTTTATCCTTAGGATTGTACTCGAAAAAATTACCATCGCTGTTTGTTATTACAAGCTCATCGTTAATAACTTCGATGTTATAATCCTTCAGCCTTTTGCCCTCCTTGTCGGACAGTACCCCCAGTTCTGATTTAATGGAAATAATCTCGTTAAGGGCAGAAACAAGGAAGTGACCGGAACCGACCGCAGGGTCGCAAATTCTGATACCATTAATTATCCGGTCAGCTTCCTTTATATCTTCAATTTTATTATAGACGTCACTTATCGTTTCACACCTCCAGCCTTTTGACTCATTAAACTTCTGTACAACAGCCCTCCTTATAGTTTCGTGACACATGTACATTGTAATGAATCCGGGTGTAAAGAATGAACCATCTTTATAACCGTTTATTTTTTCAAATATCAGTCCTAAAACAGAGGCATTTATAAGTGTCTTGTTCTCTTCCTGGATATCCTCCGACCCTTCGCTTGAAAAATCATAAGAATCGAGAAATTCAAACAAGTACTGAATCGGGTCAATCTCACCGGTCAGCTTTTTACCGGTTTTATCTTTCAGTACACTGTTGGTTAAGACTGGCAGTCTGAAATGATCGTCAAGGTTGCTGATACGTATGGTCTTGTGTTCAAGGTCATTGGGCTCAAACAGTGAGCTGTTCAGATAAGGTATGTTCCCGAATTTTTCTTTTATTTTATCATTTCGGTCGCCCTCTTTTACGGCAAGAACATGGAAGAACAACTTGTTCAGTTCATCATAATCATGCACCCTGCCGGTATTCAGGAACCGGAATGCTTTGTCGCCGCTGTTATATCTGACAAGCTGCCCTTCAAGCAATTTGAGAAAAAGGATCCGATTTATCCATGTTATTACCAGTTCCAATGCAATATTGAATAGCTGTTCCTCTTTGTTATGCCCATAATCAGATAGTTTCGATAATTGAGAGAGACAATCTTCGTATTTTAAGATTGTTATAGAATTTTCAATTAATGAACCGGGATTTCTTTTTTTCTCAATCTTTCTTCCAATAAGTTTCTTACTTCCTTCTTTTGTTTCTTCAAGACCGATGATATGGAGTAATTCGTTATAAAAGGTTTTGTCAAGATTGTTGCTGTCATTTGCAAAAGGAAGTTTCAACAGATGTTCTGGAGATAGTATTTTGTATAAAGCAATAAGCTTGTTGTCATCTTCCCTGTTGGCATTTTTAATTATTGATTCGAAATCTCTTATATCAAAATATGTTACGGATATTTGCGATTCGGAATTTTCAACAAATGGTGCAGCTATCTCGTTATAGAAAAAATCGGTATTTGTCCCGGACAGACCGCGATCCTCAAAGTCGGTAAATTGTTTTACAAAGTTTTTATTACCGGCAAAGGTTTTCTCAAAATCGTTTGAGTTGAAGATGAAATATTCAAAAATATTGGTGATTATAAGATTTTTTACTTCAAGGTTTTTGCTTTTGACTCTTTCTCTCATGAAATACAAAATCAATTCATGAAATGCCCGTGTATTGAGGTTCTCTGTAGTGGGCATTTCTGACCTGTTGCCCAGTTTTTTTGTCTCGAACAATACACCTACGGGGGTGTTGTTGTCCTTCCCGTTATGGATGACAAGGTCGGCTCTGCCTTTGGTATTTATGTAATGATCGGGTGAATAGTAAGTGTTTTTAAGGAATTGCGATATGATATTTTTATGAAATTCCTCAGATTCAGATTCTTTGATCTGGTCGAAGAGACCGGAAATATTCTTTTTGAAAAGTTCTATCCGGGTACGGTTTGGCCTGACCTTCAAAAAAGCTTTGTTAATTGAATTTCTGGGATTTAGCAGATTGACTTCCATTTATTTGTCCTGTTAAAATCTTAAAGTTTTAGGATCCTTCTCATATGTTACTGCGGGTTGGCAAAAAAGCTTATTCACGGAATGATTTTAAATTTTTCCTTTTATCAGTACTAATTTACGATTAATCCGGTAATTAATAATTCAATTGTTAATGTTTTCAGGTTGTAGAGAGCGTAACGGCACAGGGCACAGCTCAAAAATGTATTATGGATTAGAAAGTTTAGAAAAAATTTCAATAGAGAAAGGGGGTCTTTCTGCGTCGAAAATAAGCCAGGCATGAATCTCTTTCTATTCATTTTCAGCCGGAACAGTCAATATAGTTCTTTCTGATAATCCTTTAAGATCCTTTGATATGACAGGAATGTTTTAAAATAATATTCTAGAAAAGACCCGATATTTTACCATTTTCATCGATATCTATCTTTTCAGCAGAAGGGTTGGATGGCAGTCCTGGCATACGCATTATCGTACCGGCAATCGGTACTATAAAGCCTGCTCCGGAAGAGAGTTCAACTTCCCTGATTTTGAAAGTAAATCCTCTGGGACAGCCTTTCTTATGCTCGTTGTCTGA
>JBGOZX010000183.1:0-7838 GCA_041480425.1 Bacteroidia bacterium | reverse complement strand
TTTGTTTTTAACAATATTATGTTATATATTGCTATAGTACGCCTAATTTAATAAATACCTAATTAAGTATTTCAATTCATTTTTGAAAGTTATAAATTATCAATTTCCTTTATTAACCTAATTTCTAACCATGAGAAAATTCATAATTCTATTTGCTTTCCTGCTATTTGCAGGTATGCAGGGTGTGTTTGCACAAAAAACCATTACTGGTAAAGTAACCAATTCAGAGGATGGTCTTGGTATGGCCGGGGTTCCGGTTGTGGTAAAAGGTACCACAATAGGTACTGCTACTGACAAGGACGGGGCATTTACTTTAAGTGTACCTGCTGATGCAGCTACTCTTGTCGTTTCATTCATAGGAATGAAAACTCTTGAAATTCCAATTGGAAATCAGACAGTATTCAATGTCGTATTGACACCTGGCATGCTTGCACTTGAGGAGGTTGTTGTAACAGCGTTTGGTATTTCGAGGCAAAGTAAGTCTCTTACCTATGCTGCCCAGAATGTATCGGCTTCAGCTCTCGCTGAAGCAAGGTCGCTAAACCCGGTGAACAGTCTTAGTGGAAGGGTTGCCGGACTTTCAGTTACAACAGCAAGTACAGGAGTTGGCGCAGACGCCAAGGTACTCCTGAGAGGTAACCGTTCACTCGCAGGAAGCAGCCAGCCTCTGTATGTAATTGACGGGATACCGATGGGTGGTATCTCAAACCTTGCCCCGGATGATATTGAATCAATCTCCATTCTTAAAGGAGCTAACGCAGCTGCTTTGTACGGAGCCAGGGCTAACAACGGGGCTATTATTGTTACAACTAAATCAGGACTGGGTGGGAAAGAAGGTGTAGCTGTTAATGTCGGATTCACATACCAGGGATCATCTGCAATTTTACTTGATAAAATGCAGAATGAATATGGACAGGGCGGTAATGGAATTTACTCACCAAACGCCATTGTTTCCTGGGGAGCAAAAATGGATGGATCACAGGTTGCGCACTGGACTCCTGACCCCAATAATCCTATGTATGGGAAGACTTATGCTTATACTGCTCAACCTGATAACGTAAAGGATTATTTCCAGCAAGGTGCTGAAATTGCTGCAAACCTCCAGGTTGTAATTAATACCGCCAAAACCAATACAGCATTTTCATATACAAATACGAATGCAAAAGGTATAGTTGAATCCAATAATCTTCACAGTAATAACCTTAACCTCAGGTTTGGTGCTAAGGTCAATGAAAAACTCACCCTCGACTCAAAGGTTACATTGATCAAACAGGCCTTTGAAAATCAATTTTCAACAGGTGAAGGTTTCAATAACCCGTTGAGGTATCTATATGTTCTCCCGAGAAACATCCGCTCAGTAGATATTCAGCAGTTTGAGTATGTAACCGCTGGTGGACAGGTAAGACAGCACTACTGGAGATGGAATGACAACGGTACAGGGAATGCCTATTGGACAAGAAATCGCGTTCTGCAACCGGAAAACAGATGGAGAACCATTGGTTTGATGAGTCTGAAATATCAGATAATAAAAGACCTGTCTATTATGGGTAGATCTGCTATTGATGCTAGCTTCTCCAATTCAGAACTGAAGATGTACAACGATACTTATACACAGGCTATTAACGGAGGTTACGGTAAATACAATTCTTCCTCTTATGGCTGGAACAGTGATGTACTTGTTAACTATCATAAAGTTTTATCAGATATCACCATTGACGTTAACGCAGGAGCGAATAATTATATTTCAGAGTCTCAGGGGGTAAACGGGTATGGAGTAGTGTTCAATATCGAAAACCTCTTTTCTCTGGCCAATACCGGTAACCCAAGACCGGGTGAAAGTTATTCCAAGAGAGTTGTGAATTCGGTTTATGGATTCGGTGAAGTATCTTATAAGAATGCCATCTTCCTGAACATTACAGGCAGAAATGACTGGAGTTCCACTCTTCCGGCCGCCAACAGATCTTATTTTTATCCATCTGTTGGTTTAACATCCATAATAAGTGATCTGATCACACTTCCGGAAGTAGTTACTTTCCTTAAACTGAGAGGATCTTGGGCTGAGGTAGGTAATGATACAAGCCCGTATCAGCTTTTCAGAACCGCCAGTGTTGGAGTAGGTGGAGTTGTTACTCTTAGCAATGTATTGCCAAATGCTAATCTGAAGCCTGAAACAACCAGATCCCTTGAATTAGGTCTTGACCTTAGACTAATTCAGGACAGGATCAGGTTAGGTTTTACATGGTACCAGACAAGTACCTATGACCAGTTATTTTCAACACCGGTTCCTGCAACATCAGGAGTAGCCAGTATATTCCAGAATGGCGCCGACGTGCAGAACAGAGGAGTTGAATTAACAGTTGGAGCAGCTGTAATTTCCGCCAAGGACTTTTCATGGGATATTGATTTGAACTGGTCAAAGAACAACAGTAAAATTCTGGATATTGCTGAAGGATTTGATGTATTATCTTATGGTACAGACTTTATCAGGGAATATAAATTAGTAAAAGGTCAGCCTTTTGGCGAGATATATGCAAAAGGATGGCTCAGAAATGATAAGGGTGAGGTTATTATCCAGACTAACGGTGTTCCTTCAATTACCCCCGGTATGACTGTCAGGGTTGCCAATTTTAATCCTGACTGGTTAGGCGGTATCAACAATACTTTCAGGTATAAGAATTTCACTTTCAGCGCTCTTATTGATATAAGACAGGGCGGATCTTTCATTGCATTTACCGAAGCTATTTCAGCAGGTAGCGGTATCCAGGAATATACAGCAATAGGCAGGGAGCCCGGCACTTTGCTTTTTGGCAGGGATGTTTTCAAAGGTGAAGTCGGTGTTACCGCTGCAGGTGACCCCAACACAGTTGCATGTAACTCTGAACTTTTCTGGAATAACGTTGGTGGTAGGAACAACCCTACCGGAGAAGCTTTTATAAGAGATGCTTCAAACATACGTATGAGAGAAATGGTTTTAGGATATGATCTGCCTAGGAGCATTGTTTCTAAAACATTCTTCTCATCTGCCAGAGTTTCTTTGGTGGGACGGAACCTGTTCTTCCTTATGAACAAGGGTGAATATATTGATCCTGAGATTATGATAAGTACGGCAAACACCTCGGAAGGTGAATCAGCATTTCCTCTGCCTACCATACGTACTTACGGGGTATCTCTTAATTTTGGCTTTTAATATATTAATAAGTTAAAGCAGTAAACTATGAAAAATCTAATAAAGTTGTTTACAATTCTGTTAATTGCTGTTTTGATCAGTAGTTGCACGAAGAATTTTGATGAAATAAATACCAATCCTAAGGCCCTTACTCTAGCCAGCCTCAACCAGGCTTCTTACGGATTCGTTGTAAGGAAGGCTATTGTTGGTCCTGAATATCTGCAGGCAGCCGGAAACGGAATGCAGCTGATCCACTCACTATATTTTGACATATATGCTAACTATTGGGCAACAACGACCCCAAACTTCCTTTCCGACAGGTATGTAATGGTTGGAAGCTGGCTGAATGGAGCTTTCAACTCCTTTTATGCAAGTGAGGCCCCTCAGATCAAGTATGCTGTGGACTTTGCAAGAGCTAATAGCCTTGATCCTGAGTTTGCCATGATGAAAATCTGGCAAGTATTTATCTATGACAGGTATACTGACGCTCTGGGTCCAATTCCGTATTCTAAGTATGGCAACATGGCGAAGGAAGTTCCTTATGATAAACAGGAAGATATTTACACCAGTTTCTTCCTTGAACTTGATTCAGCTATTACCATATTAAAAGCAAATGCAGGCGGAACTTCTGCAACACTTTCAAAGTATGATCCTATTTATGGCGGAAACCTTGACAGGTGGCAGAAATTTGGCAGTTCACTACGGCTAAGATTAGCAATGAGAGTTAAATATGTAACACCTGTAATTGCAAAAACCCAGGCTGAAAAAGCAGTTACAGAGGGTGTATTACTCAATAATGCTGACAACGGATGGGTTACAACATCATCGGACTTTCAGAATCCTTATAACATTATCAGTCCGTGGGCTGAGTACAGGATGAGCGCCGATATGGAAAGTATCCTTAAGGGTTATCTTGACCCAAGGGTTGCATCATACTTTAAAGGTGCAAAAACACCTGATAACACTGATGATCCGACAGGTGTACCATTCCCATATGAAGGTGTGAGAAACGGCCAGACTAAAAACGACAGGAGCGCTATTAAGTTTGATGAACTTGCTTCTGATCATGCTCTACCATATACTATTACCGGTGACAAAGGTCCGAAATGGTTTGTAATGAGAGCTTTTGAAACATATTTTCTGAGAGCTGAAGGCGCTCTTGAAGGTTGGGCTATGGGCGGAACTGCTGAAGCTCTTTATAACACCGGGATTCAAACATCTCTGGCAGAAAATGGATATACTGACGCGAATCTTAAAGGGGATGTGTATACAACCAGTACTTTGGTTCCGGCTAGTCCCGGAAAGGACTGGAACACATTCGCGTGGAACGTACCCCGTGTCGATCAGGCTCCCGTATGTACTGCACCTATAGCTTTTTTGACAGGCGGTACCAAAGAACAGCAACTTGAGCAGATCATTACCCAGAAATGGATCGGTCTCCTTCCAGACAGCCAGGAGGCATATGCTGAAAGAAGAAGAACACATTATCCAAAACTTTATAATCGTCTTGAAAGTGAGAACCCCGATGTTCCTGCAACCTCACTTCCTGTCAGGTTGGCTTATTGGAGCAGTGAATACACCAATAACAAAGCAATGGTTGAGGCTGCAATTGTTACGCTGAATGCAGAAAGCAGTACTCCTAATGCTGGGAAAGATTTGCCCACTATCAAACTTTGGTGGGATAAAAAATAGTTTTTATTAACACTAATATTTTAATGAAAGCATTCGAAAGAGTGCTTTCATTTTTTTTAGCAACCAGCAGAAGCGTCATAATGTTAATCACAGTTACAATTAACAGAACTGGTTATTTTCTGACTCAGGTTCATTACAACTAACCTGGCTTTTATATATATACCTGGTTATTGAAGTGTTTTTAAACATAGTATTTCCTCCCTTGTAGTTTAAGGGCACCTCTCAAAACTATTTTTTTCGATGCCGTTGTTTACCCAAATACAAAAATTACTTCGCTAACACCCGGCCTTTTGGTTTAGGCGGAAGAGGTGCTGGTTCAGGTATGCGTTCAAGTATAAAAGAAATGTCCTGACCAATATAATTGGCATGAGACCCGGTTATGCGCATATATGGAACACCAAATGTAATCGATCCATTAGTACATGTCATCTCCTTTTCATCAATAAATTCACCACGCCAGGTGTGAAAGATTCTTAATTTATACTTTCCATTTTTTATAGAGGAAAGGGTAATGTTATCTCCGGCAACATCCGTCACGGGATTGACCACCCATCCAAAAATTACTTCATTACTTTGAATACCATAGGAATCCCCTTTGGTGCTTTTAATACTGGCAGGTTTTATACCGGTTAATCTATTAAACGGAATCTGATCGGTAAATTTCCGGACGTTGGTAATCTGTGAGGTTAGTACATTGTCATTTAACTTACCGGAATGTGCCCACCAGAAAGGAGTCATGGCAGATCCTGTTGCCAATGTCACCCACAGGGCATTATGATACATAGCAAGGTATCCTGGCATATTGGGCTCATAAAAGGTGTGATCCCATCCCGTTTCACCGTTGATAACTGGTTTTTCATATCCGTTCCAAAGTTTTTGGTTCTCCTGTGCATAGTTTGAATAGCTGCTTTTGAGTGGATTAACATTTGCTGAATCAAGGCTACTTGTTTTATTAATCTGAAATCCCTGGGCTTCATAAATCTCACGTGCAGCAATATCGAAAGTCTGATAACCCTGGTGCCAGAATTCCTCTATCCCACCGCTTCTTGTTCCGGTGGTTGGATGATTATAAGGATCATTAGTTTTGAAATAGCTATGAACCTTTTGCCCCCAATTGGAGGCTGCCAGACTATCTCCGGAAACCCAGCCATCTGTTCCATTTACTTCGTCAACGATAAACCAGATTGCCAGAGCCCTGCTATAACTCCATCGTGCAATGAAATACCTGTATAACTTTTCCTGATATTTCCATGCTAACTCACTTCTATAAAAATCTTTAGCATCGGTTATTTGCTGATAAGGGTTTGTGTACCACCTGACGTTGCCACCTCCCCATACTGTTTCAGAAAGATAAGAGTGGAACCAGAGATTGAGACTCAGCAGCATATCACGTTCTTCACACATTTCGATAAGCTCATCTAATCGTCCGCATATATTCTGATCGTAACGACCTAACCCGCTCCCCATTGTTTCAAGTGGAGTTATAAAGGTGCCAATAAAATTAATGCCCAATGATTTTAAATTATCTAATTCTTCTGCTTTTACGCGACCGCTGCCAAAGCCTTCATAACCATCGTTGTACCACAAGCCAACGCCAAAGAAATTTGATCCATCACTATGTTTGAGGTAACGTTTATTTGCTGCAACCTGGATGGGGCCTTTTCTCGAAGACTTAATGGCAACAAAGGATTGTGTGCTGCTTATAACCTCCCCATTTTTATCACGGACAGTTACGGTGTAATTCCATTTTCCTGTTTCATCCGGTGAGAACCTGATTTTCCAAAGTGTCGAATGAGAAAAATTATAGAAGCCCGGAATTTCCCATTTCTTTCCTGAAGGAGAAGTGAAAAGTGCGTGGATATCAATATCATCGGGATCAAAAGGGTTGACAAACTCACACTTTATCTCAAGGGAGACTTCCAGTTTTTCGTAAACGCCTACCGAGTCGGGTCTTTGCGTGATATTGATTATGTCGGGTGGCGAAATAGAAAAAGAATCAATTTGAATTATTGTGAACAGTGTAAAAAACAGTACGTGTAAAATCTTCATGGCTCGAATATTTTATAGAAATGATTATTCAATTCAAGAGTATATTCAAAACATCATTCAAGACTAACAGGGGATCAAACTAATCGTCAATCAAAAACAAGAAGGAGTATACTTACTTCGTCTCTTTAGCTAACTCATCCATCCTTTTATACATGGCTCTGAAAGTATCCCATGGCGTAAACGTTGCATTTTCAGGATGTACAGCTTCCTGAGAACTCTTTGATTTGATCCCATAAAAACCATCTATAAATCCATCCGGGTCCATCCAGGTAGTTTGCATCATTCCATAATACCGTGGTTTCATTTCCGGTGTCGCATACTTCCGGAATCTTGCCATGTCTTCAGTCTGAGTAACAGCAGTTTGTGGTGTTCTCCAGGGACAAGTCATTACGCGAAAGCCCTTCATGGCAAAATAAACAGCGGTCAGATCAGGTCTTTCATAATGCCAGTCACAAATCACGACATCTTTAGGTATCATATCTATAGCGCGATAAGTATAATTATAGCTCGCTTCCCAAAATCCTATTCCGGTTGATTTTCCATCAATCAGACGGTCTCCCCAAATCCACAATTCCCTGTTTTTCTCAGCCAGATGGTTTTTGATTCTGTTTACCTCACCTGCGTAAAGTTCGGCTTTATCAACACCCGAGCAACGAGGGCATTTATCATCTCCAAGGTAAAATATTTCATCCATGCCTGCATGAAAAGCTTCTGATTCAAATGCATCGCATAACTCGTCAACAACAGCAAATATTACCTTATGCACGTCCGGATGAAGCGGACAATAACTTTTACAATACAAATTATCGCTATTTGGCCATACATATTTTTCCGGCATTTTTACATATGGGGTCTCATCGAATTGAGGAAATTCAGATAACAGTTTATTAGGATGATTTGCCCACGATTGGTGACCCAATAAATTAATCTG
>JBGOZX010000182.1:0-7902 GCA_041480425.1 Bacteroidia bacterium | reverse complement strand
ACTTAATTTCTATTGGCAGATTTTAACGTTAGGAATGTCAAAGGACACATGCGGTACTATGAAATCTACAATGATTCTAGATCGCTATTTACATTGATGATTTATAATTCTTTTTATTTATAATTTCTTTATACCTGTAAGTTAATTCTTTATAATGCCTTTATAGCTTTCAGCATATTTTTGTCGTGACAAAAAATTCAGGATATGAACTGGAACATTATTTTGGCTGTTATTATTTTCCTCATTTCAGTAGCAGGTTTACTTTATGGTGGTTATCTTCTTGCAAGACTCCTTGAAGAAATTTTTCATATTCACTTATTGTAATCCATGAGTATTTCTGATATTATACAGATCGCTCTTTTTTTGCTTACACTGATCATATTTACCCCTTTGCTTGGGAGATATATGGCCAGGGTTTTTCTTGATGAGAATCATATTCTGAAGTCCATCGTTAATCCTTTCGAAAAAACCATTTACAGGTTAATATCATGCAAAGAAGAAGAGAAGGATGAATAAGCTAAAACAGAAGTTCAGATGGCAATCCTGAAAGAAGTTCTCAATCAAATGATTTGGACAGTTTCTTTAATGAAATTAAATAACCAATCGTGACAATTAAATCCGAGTTTTTACCAGGTTTTGTGATTATGTTCATTTCACAGGTATAAGTCGTTTTTATATCGTTAGAAGTTAAGGTAAATGTATTTGTCTGAAAGCTGGCATCCTGAATCAGACTTCTTAACATGAATCTTAACAAATCATTCTTTTGTGCAACTTCAGAAGCACTTTTGTTAATGATATTAATATAATTCAAGTTAAGAAGCTTTTCTGCAAGAATACTTACCAGAATAATGTTCTGATTAACATCCAGAATGAGCACAGGTTCATCCATCCTTCTTATAATAGATTCAGCTAGTTCTTTCCTTTCAAGTAGAATTTCTGTTTCAAATCTATTATACTCTTCCAGACTAACTACTATATCATTAAATGCTTTTGAAATTTGCCCGAATTCATCATTTGTATTGAACGCCATTCTTACCTTAAAATTTTTGTTTGCAATTTCATTAATATTTTTTGCAAGAATTTCAATTGGATCTGCAATATATTTCGGGAAGCCGAAAATAAAAGCAAAGAACACAAGGAAGAAGATTGAAGCAATAATTGAAAGAATAATGTATGAATGTCCGGCGGTGTCATTAGCCGTACGATTTTTTCTGATGATGGCGTTCATATTTATATCAGAAATAGCAAATAAGGCAAATTTGATTTCGTTTACAGCTGGCAAAAGAATTGAATAATAATATCCCGGGTTATCCTTTACGGAACTCCTGACAGAATCAGACATTAATGATTTGAATTTTTCAAAATTTTCACGAACAGATCGTGCCAATTCCTTTTCTCCCGTTTCTGTAATATTGTTTTCCTCATTTACAAGGTTCTTTTCAAAATTGGTTAAGAAAACCGATAATTCCTGTCTATCAGGTACAAAATGGGGATTAAATATTGAAGATGAATTGAAATCATTAATCTTGTCTATAGATTTAAGCATATTTTCAGAATAGCTTATAGAAAGATTATTATCCTTGGTTATCAGATTGCTTTGCTGGGAGATTTTAAAGATAAAATAGAGACTGAATAAGCTAACAAACAAAAACTCAACCAACAAAAACATGAATGCCAGAATCAGCTTAGTTTTAATTTTCATAATATTCTTGTTTTAACTATAAGAAATTAACCATTAAAGAATGCCGTGGTACCAGCTTTAGACATCTAATCATCCTGTTTGTTCAATTTGTCCATTTCAGAGCTCTTAACCGGGATCTTAATTGTGAATATGGCTCCCCCGTTCTTCCTGTTTTCTGCAATTACCGTACCTCCATGTGCTTGTACATAACCTTTTACGATTGATAATCCTAATCCGGTACCTCCTGCTTTTGCATCTTTTCCCCGGTAAAACTTATCAAAAACCGAAAGTAATTCTGATGCCGGAAATCCTTTTCCCCTGTCCATCACCTGGATAGTAAGTGCGCCTTGATCGAAAAAAAACTTGAGTCTTATATTAGTTCCAGCCATGGTGTTTTGTGTTGCATTAAGAACAAGATTGTTCAGAACCTGCTCAATAAGTCCAAAATCAATAAACACCAATGGCATATCGGATGGAATGACCATTGATAATTTAAAAGGTAGTAATTCCTGTTTTAGATTATCAGCTACTTTATTTGCCAGGTCATGAACATCGCACCAGTCTAAACGTGGAGTTATTCGTCCTGATTCAAGACGAGACATGTTCAATAAATTTTCGATAAGACGATTCAACCTTATTGAGGCTGTATTGATTTCTGTATAAAGCTTTCTCCGGGTTTCTTCGGCGTAAGTGTGCGTCAGCAAGGTATCTGTTGCTCCCATAATTGTTGCAACCGGAATGCGTAATTCGTGAGAAATGGAATTAAAAAGGGTTTTGTAGAGTTTATCTGATTCATTCAATATGTATGCCTTTTTAGCAGCATCCCGCAAAAACTCACGCTCATATTTGCCGGATATTTGTGAGAGAAATGCCTCCCAGAATTGTTCTTCACCTTGAGTAAACGGGTTGAGATGTTTAACGGCAATAACTCCCGTGCTGTCGTTATTCCCGGTTAAAGGATAAAATGTATAATCGGTGGAAGGCAATGTATCGGTGTGTTTTCCTGCTTTAGCCGAATGTTTATAAACCCAGGCTGCAATGCTTAATTCGTTTTCTGAAAGTTTTATTTTAGCGTCAAGCTGAACCTGATTATCAAGTTGATTTAAGTCGTTTTTAAGAATAATGGCACAATCCAAATTGAAATATTTCTGAATATACCTGACTGCGATTTTCGATACCTCATCAATTCCTGATCCCATCGTCAATTCTCTTGTAAGCTGATAAAGAGCATGTGTTCGTTCTTCCCGGATCCTGGTTTTTTTCTCCTGGCGTCGAACCCTTGAAGTTAAAATTCCGTTAAGAAGTGCAATGATAAAAAACATTATGAGCATTAGCACATCCTCGGTTTTTCCAATGTGTAAAGTAAATGGTGGAGGAATGAAAAAAAAGTCCCAGATAAGTGCACTTAGAGTTGCTGCGAGTAGAATAGGGCCGGTGCCATAAAAAATAGCAAGAATAGAAACCAAAAATAGAAGGACAAATGAAACTACCTGATAACCAACAAAAGCTTTCACAAGATAGAAGACTACTGACGATAAAATAACAAGTAATGAAGTTATCAGATATTGGCGGATGTTTGATGTAAAGGGAGGTAGTGAAACCCTATCCCGAAAACGGTCTTTTGCCTGACTATCGGAACCAAGAATGTAAACGTCAATGTTTCCGCTATACCGTATTAGCCTGTTTACAAATTTGCCAAGGCGGAGTAAAGAAAACAGATTGCGAAACTGTGGTTTCCCAACAATAATATGTGTAACGTTTTCTTTTTGGGCAAAATCGACAATTGCTTTTACAATATCATTATTGGTAATAATCCGGAATTTGATCCCCAGCTGCTTTGCGAGGTTAATGTTTTTATCAAGTAATTCCCGCTCTTTCGTGGAAAGTTTGTGCAAAGTTTCAACGTAAAGAGCTTGAATGTTTGCACCCATAGAGTAAGAAAGGGTTTTAGCCCAGCGCAATAATTTGCCTGAATATGGGCTTGGTCCTACTGCAACCAAAAGATGCAAACCCGATTTCCAGGGTCCGCGAATACGTTTGTGCTGCATGTAATCGTGTAACTGCTTGTCCACTCGGTCGGCAACAATGCGCAGTGCCATTTCACGCAAAGCGGTAATATTCCCTTTACGGAAAAAGTTTTCTATGGCTTCTCTCGAACGTTCAGCAGTATAAACCTTACCTTCAGAAAGCCGTTGAAGCAATTCTTCGGGAGTCAGATCAACCAGCTCAACTTCATCAGCATTCTCAAAAATCTCATCGGGCACTGTTTCCCGAACTATGATACCGGTAATTTGAGCTACGGTATCGGAACGGCTTTCGAGGTGCTGTACGTTTAATGTTGTATAAACACTGATTCCGCTTTCGAGAATTTCCTGAACGTCCTGAAATCTTTTTGTATGGCGGCTCCCTGGAGAATTGGTGTGTGCAAGCTCATCAACCATTACAATCTGGGGTTTTCGGGCTATAATTGCATCTAAATCCATTTCGTGAACTGTAGTGGATTTGTACTGGTAGGTTTTACGGGGAATTAATTCAAAGCCAGCCGCCAGTTCAGCGGTTTCTTTTCGGTTGTGAGTTTCAATATACCCGTTAATAATATCACTGCCTTTCAATTTTTCGGCATGGGCGGTTTGCAGCATGGTATATGTTTTACCAACGCCAGCACACATGCCGAAGAATATTTTCAGCTTACCATGTTTGCTTTTTTCTTCCTCGAACTTTAAAGAAGCTAAAAGCTCATCGGGATCCGGTCTGTTATCATCATAATTCATTACTTGATACTGTCTAAAGCCAAATTTAATTCAAACACATTGATTCTCGGTTCTCCAAACAAAAAAAACTGAGGTTCTTGTGTTTTGTTTTTAATGAGTTGCTCTACCTTTTGTTTTTGTGTTTCATTAAGATTTCTTGCCATTGCAACTCTTTTTAATTGGAGAAGAGCAGCTTCGGGTGAAATATGCGGGTCAAGGCCACTTGCTGATGCAAACAGCATTTCTTTGGGTATTGCTGATGTATCCGATATTGAATTATTTGTCACAAATAATTTGCGCCTTTCCGCAACCTGTTTTTTTAACTTATCACTCGTTGGACCGAGGTTTGACGCTCCTGAGGGTATGGGATTATAGTCAATAGCTGAAGGCCTTGGCCAGAAATATATGCTGCTATCAAATTTTTGGCCAATTAACTCAGATCCTATAATTTTACCATCTTGCATTACCAGACTCCCATTCGCATTGGCAGGAAACACTATCTGTGCCACTCCGGTCATAAAAACAGGATAAATAACTCCAGTCAGAACCGTCATAAACAGTAAGAATTTCAATGCTATGATCGTTTGTTTTTTCATAATAATCTCTTTTTCAGATTAATTTTTTGTTCTTATCCCTAGATCTTGTGCATAAACATTAGCAGCATATCTATCAGTTTAATACCTATAAAAGGAATTATTAATCCACCAATACCGTAGATAACAATATTCTGTGTGAGTACCCGGTTAGCTGAAATATGTCTGTATTTAACTCCTTTCAAGGCTAACGGAATTAGTGCTATAATTATCAGGGCATTGAATATTACTGCACTTAAAATAGCACTTTCAGGAGTGGTCAGTTTCATAATATTGAGGATGCTTAAGGGAGCTTTTCCGGAAGAAGTAATATATAATGATGTGGCTATCGCAGGAATAATGGCGAAGTATTTGGCGACGTCGTTTGCAATACTGAAAGTGGTCAAAGCGCCACGGGTCATCAACAACTGCTTCCCGGTCTCTACTACTTCAATTAGTTTTGTCGGATTACTATCCAGATCAACCATGTTCCCTGCCTCACGGGCAGCTTGTGTTCCGGTATTCATAGCTAAGCCGACATCAGCCTGAGCCAGAGCAGGTGCGTCATTTGTGCCATCTCCAATCATTCCCACTAAATGACCATTAGCCTGTTCTTCCCGTATTCGATAGAGCTTATCTTCAGGCTTTGCTTCAGCGAGAAAATCATCTACACCGGCTTCGGCAGCTATGGCAGCTGCCGTTTGCGGATTGTCTCCCGTGATCATAATTGTTTTAATACCCATTTTCCGTAATTCTGCAAAACGCTGTTTGATACCACCTTTAACAATATCTTTAAGGTGAACAACCCCTAAAGCTTTTTCATCTTCAGCCACAACCAGAGGTGTTGCTCCCTTTCTGGCCACTTCCAGAACAATGTTCTGGATTTCCTGAGGATAAAAACCATTATTATTTTGTATAAAAGTTCGAATGGCTTCTGATGAACCTTTTCGTATTTTTTGAATCGTACCTCCATCACCTTTTAAATCAACACCACTCATTCTCGATTGTGCCGTAAAAGGAATAAACGTTGCATTTAGTTGTTTGAATTCACGGCCGCGAATATTGAATTTCTCTTTGGCAAGAACAACAATTGAACGCCCCTCGGGAGTTTCATCTGCAAGGGAGGCCAATTGTGCTGCATCTGCCAGCTGTTCTACCGAAAAGCCTTCGGCAGGAATAAATTCCGTAGCCATGCGGTTACCCAAAGTAATGGTTCCTGTTTTATCCAGCAGCAAAACATCGGTGTCGCCTGCTGCCTCGATGGCTCTACCACTGGTAGCAATAACATTCTTACGCAATAATCTGTCCATTCCACTTATACCTATTGCGCTCAGCAATCCTCCAATAGTTGTTGGGATAAGACACACAAGCAATGATATCAGAACAGGTAAAGTGAGATTATGATTTTCTGATAAACCTGAAGCTTTTAAACTATACCCAAAATAAGCCGGCAAGGCTACGACCACTAACAGGAATATTATGGTAAGGCCTGATAAGAGAATGATCAATGCAATTTCGTTAGGTGTTTTCTGACGTTTTGCGCCTTCAACCAGAGCAATCATACGATCTAAAAATGTATTGCCCGGCTCTGACGTCACCTTAATGATGATCCGGTCACTGAGTACCTTAGTCCCTCCCGTCACCGCACAGCGGTCACCACCGCTTTCCCGGATAACCGGCGCTGATTCCCCGGTAATAGCCGATTCATCTACACTTGCAATCCCTTCGATCACATCACCGTCAGCTGGTATAATATCTCCTGCCATACATGCGACAACATCTTCCTTTTTCAGATCTGTTGCCCAGACAATTTCTTCTTTATTTTGAACCAGCCTGCGGGTTTTTGTTTTGGTGCGGCTTTTGCGTAAACTATCTGCCTGCGCTTTTCCTCTGCCTTCAGCAACTGATTCGGCAAAGTTGGCAAACAATACTGTAAACCAAAGCCAGAGCATAATCTGAAAGTTAAAGCCGGAAAAATGACTGGTGAAAATATCAGCTAATACTACTATGGTTGTCATTAGGGCACCAATGCCAACAATGAAAATAACCGGGTTCTTCACCAAAATAGCCGGATTCAATTTAATAAATGAATCTTTCAGTGCCTGCACCACTATTTCCTTGGTAAACAAGCGACTTATATTTCGTTTTTCCATATTATGCATTTCAGGGGTTAAAATGTAACACCTAAATTCATTAAGAAATGTTCAACTACAGGGCCTAAAACCAGGGGAGGGAAAAAGGTCAAACCCCCAACAATAAGAATTACGCTTATCAACAAAATCACAAACAACCAGTTGTCGGTTCTGAATGTACCTAAGGATACAGGGGTGATCTTTTTCGTTACCATGCTCCCGGCGATAGCCATCACAGGAACAATGACTCCAAACCGACCTATAAGCATACCAAATCCTATCATGAGGTTGTAAAAAACAGTGTTTGCGTTGAGACCCGCAAAAGCGCTACCATTGTTTCCGGCTGCCGAACTAAAAGCATAGAGAATTTCGGAAAGACCATGGGGCCCGGCATTATTCAGACTCGATAGTCCCATAGGTACTGAGCAGGCAATCGCCGAAAATAATTTAATAACGATACTCGGAGCTAAAACTGCAAGAATAGCCATTTTCATCTCAAAGGCTTCCACTTTCTTACCGAGGTACTCAGGGGTTCGGCCAACCATAAGACCGGCAATAAAAACGGTAAGAATGATAAAGATGATTATCCCATATAATCCGGAGCCTACCCCTCCAAAAATGATTTCACCAAGCATCATGTTGAACATCGAAACCATACCGGATAAAGGAGATAAACTGTCATGCATGGAATTCACGGAACCATTCGATGTAACGGTAGTAGTAACTGACCACAGGACGCTGTTCATCACCCCGAAGCGGGTTTCCTT
>JBGOZX010000181.1:0-7964 GCA_041480425.1 Bacteroidia bacterium | reverse complement strand
TTTTATTATATTTATTAAAAAACTTTTGAACGTCATTTTTCTGCGTTAGCTTATTAATGTATTTACTAGTGCCACCAAGCCAGATTTTTTTCCCTGTACTATGATGAAGGAATATGATTTTTTTCATTTCTTTTTGATTTGATTCACAGCTTACAGATAAGAAAATTATCAATAAAACAGATAACTGTCTCATTATTACCAAACAGTGCTTTAAAATAAAATGATTTAGGGGAATTTAACAGTCTTTCAATCTCAAGTAAATGTATAAACCTCCTTAATTAATTTGAAAATTGAGAAGAAAGAAAACACATGGTTGTTAATCAGATACTAAATAGGTCTCAATTAATTCCTTTGTTTCCTGAATATGGTTTTTTGAAGAAGCTCCAAAAAGTACTGATTCAATTTTTGGGAATTTACTTAAATATTCTATGGCTTCCTTAGGTCGCAAAGCTCCTGCAGCTAATACCTGCATAGCTATTGGACGGAAACGTTTTTCAGTTAAGTATTTTTCATAAATTCCTTTGCCCCCCGACATTCTGAATCCAATCTTATTTATTGAACTGCAAATTACAGGATTTTCAATACCTAAGGAGTTAAGTGCATCCAGCAAAGCCGGCAGATTCATGGTTATATAGCCAGGTTCGGCATTATATTTTTTGCGAATATATAAATCATATTCTTTAAATATCTCAAACATTTTAAGTCCAAGGATAAGATCGACCAAAACATTCTGAATAAAAATTACGGGAGTATAAATACCTTTAAACATTTTCATTTCCGAATCTACGAGTAACTCCATCAGCCCTATGAAATCTTTTCGTACGAAAGCAATGCCTCCTTTTGCAAAAGATCCCAGCAGATTACCCGGAACATACCTTCTGATTGTACCAACAAAACCGAGCTCTGTTACTGCATTGGCATATTTATGAGCATAAGGCATGCATGGGTACACTTTAAAGTCCTTATACCTTTCAGGGTGGCCTCGGAAGTAATCACACACATTTGCAATCCTGTCATGTGTCGTACACATAAACGTGTTAATCCCAACTTCCCTCGCCTGATCCAGTACCCGGATGATTGCTGAATCATCTTTAAACCTGACAGCCTGTTCCCGGGATTTTTCATCAGACAGATGGTTAACTGCAAAAAATTGATTGTCGCCGAATAATACTTTATCCATCATCATGTTTTATTTTTTGAATCTGCAATTATTAAATCTATCACTTTATCTGTATATAAAGCCTGTTCAAATGAATTTATTTCAGGTTGTTTCTTATTTAAAATGCAACCAACAAAATGATCAATTTGCGCACTATACTCCTCCCCTCTAAGATAAAAATCGACCGGAATGGCAACATCGGTAATATATTTTATGGTCCACCCTTTATCAAGCTTTTCTTTTGGCTTTGCCTCTTTCAGGAATATTTTGATCTCAGTTGCATCACAGACTACTTTACCGTTAGTTCCTTGCAAGGTAATTGAGGTTGACATTTTACGATAAGTCCCATCACTCCAGTTTACAGATAAAACTCCACTAAGTCCGCTTTCAAGGATTAGCATGGAATAAACGGCATCATCCACCTCCTTTGAATAGATTTGTTTAAGGAATGAGCCCTTTGCCCTAACCGGACGACCAATTATTTCCTGGATTAAATTTATCACATGCGATGCATAGTCTAACAGGCAACCACCTCCCTCTTTAGGATCAGAACGCCATGTTCCTCCTTTTTCATCAGTAATAACCGAGCCGTAGGCTTCGCCGGTAAAATGTACCAAATCGCCCAGAATATCAGCTTCTAACAGCCTTTTTAGTTCACGGAAGGTTCCAACAAACTGATTATGGAAACTTACCTGATTTACAAGGTGTTTCTGAAGAGCTATTGCTAATAGCTCTTCTCCCTCATTTGCTTTAAGACAAAAGGGTTTTTCACAAAATACGTGAACCCCCTTTTCCAGAGCAAATTTTACCATGGGATAATGAAGACGGGTAGGTGTAGCAACTACAACAAAGTCGAGGTTTTCTTTGTCAATCATCTTTTTATAATCGGTGTACACATTCACCTTGCTGAATTTTCTAAAAACATCCAGCACGATTGAAGATGTATCGCATACAGCAATCATGTCGACCGAAGGATGAGGACTTACTATGGCTGCGTGGGAGATCCCCATTTTACCCATGCCTATTATTCCTGCTTTAAGTTTCATTTTCAAAGATTAAGTTTTTGTAAACATTATATGTTTCTAGTGCAATTTTATCCCAATTAAAGTTTTCAGTCACAATATCTCTATAGTTGTGTTCTTTGTTTTTAGATAATTTATTTATAATTTTTTCCATTAATTCATCTTCATCACCTATCATATAATAATCATCTTTATTCAGACCAATTTGCAGATTTGCAGGTATATTGCTCACCAGTACATCAATATTATAACTCATTGCCTCAAGCAATGCAATCGGAAGTCCTTCTTCGAAAGACGACATCACAAATAGCTTTGCAAATGAAAATATCTGATTTAATTTTTCTCCTTTTATAAAACCTGTAAGAATTACATTATTTTCTTTAGCAATTGATTTCAGTTTATTTGAATAATCTGTCGGATAATCAGTATCTCCAACAAGTACTAATTTATAATCTATTATATTCGTTTTTTTGAAAGCCCTTATAAGATAATCAAAGCCTTTTTCTTCAAGGAACCTGCCTACACCAATAATATATTTTTGCTTTTCTAACCCTAAGGATTCAATATAATCAGAATTGACAGATTTCCCTTGTAAGGTGACACCATTTAAAATTACTTTATAATTATTAATCTTATATTTTCTTACCATTTCCGATTCAATTACTTCTGATATGAAGATAATAAAATCAGAATTTAAAATGCTTGTTTTTTCAGATAAAGATAAAAAGCTTTTCGCAAATTTATTCCATTTCTTTTGCGTATAACTAATATTGTGATATGTAAACACTATTTTAGCTCTTACAGGTATTAAAAGAGGAATAAAGAATCCGGGTCCGGTATTATGGAAATGCACAATATCATATTTTTGGAATAATGCATGTATAGTAGCAAAAAATGAATGCAAAAACGTTTCAGAATATTTACTCCTTGGAACAAAGAAATCAATAAACCTGATATTTTTATATTTGACGTCCCTGTTTTTAGAATTTAAATATGGGTTTCTCCTGTAGATTGTGACCTCATTATTATCAAGTGATGCAATGCGTGTATATAATTCCATACAATGCGTTTCTATTCCTCCCTGTATCTCCGGAAATCCCCGTGTTCCAATAACTCCAATTTTCATCAGAATATTATTTAGTTTTTAATGGCCTTGTGGGACCCACATGTTTGAAAATTATATTCATTAATGTCTGTATTTGTAAAACGTGGGATTCCATAATTTGATTTTTCTGATATTTGGAAAACAATTCTCAGTAATGTTGAAATTCCGAAAATAAATTCAAATAATTCTCTAACATTTTTTCTTGCGAAAATTCGTTTCTTATTTTGACCAGGCCGTAATGCCCAAACTTTCTCCTTAGTTCTTCGGATTTAGATAAATATCCTAATCTTTCAACTATCATATTTATGCCTTTGCAAGGGACTAAATACCCATTGAAACCATCTTCAACTAAAGATCTGTTATCTCCTACATCAGTAGCTACTATGGGTAATCCGGCAGCCATCGCCTCCATAATGGAATTAGAAAGTCCCTCAAAAAGAGAGGTGCTTAGATATATATCACAATCTTTCAGAATATCCGGAATATTGGATGGATTTATAAATACTTTTATCCTGTCCGATATGTTCAGATGCTTTGCTAACGACCGTATTTCTTGTTCCAGAGGACCGTATCCCACTATGTAATAACTTAAATCCTTATCTTTATTCCTGTCAATTAAATTCTTAAAGGAATATAATGCCGTTCGAAAATCCTTTTGTTCCACAAAACGAGAAACTGTTAGTATCCTTATATCTGATCTGAGTACTCGCGGATTACTATTTATCTGAGAGGGTATAATAGCATTATGAATAACAAATATCCTATCGGATTTAAAGCCCCTCTTTATGAATCTGTCTTTTCCGGAATAATTATTAAAGACTGTTGCATCATTAAGGTTATTATGAATCCATCTCTCAAAAAAAAACTTGTAATAAGGTAATTTTTCATTTCTGATTCCTCCGATTGTAACAATCTCTTTTAAAAATAACTTACTAACACCTGATAGAAAATTTGACAAAGTCAAATATGATATAATTATGGATATTCTTTCGCCCCTGATAATCCTTAAAAAATGAAAGAATTTCTTTATTAAACTCCCGTTTAATGCTATATACTTAATAGAATGATCTTCAATGTATTTAATGTATTCAGGATCAACTTTATCTCCATACCAATTTAGCAGGCTAACATCAATTTTATTTTCGGTCAATAATTTCGATAAAATTAATGCCTGTTTTTCAGCTCCTCCTTTTAATAAAGTTTTACAACTGATTGCGATATGCAGCATAGAATAGTATTAAATTAAATGAGTATCTGAAATAATAAATATTCTTTAATCCAATAAAATAAACCCTTCTATATAATTCCTTATCCCAGTTTCAATATCCACCAGTGGATTATAATTAAGCTTGTCTCTTGCCTTACTGATATCTGCATATGTCTGATTAACATCACCCTCCTGCATTGGCAAATAGTTTATTTTTGCCTTTCTCTGAGTACATTTTTCAAGGATTGATACTAGATTAATTAAAGATATAGTTGTGGACTCTCCCAGGTTGAATATATCATACCCCTTCACCTTATCAATTGCTCCTGTAATACCTTGAATAATGTCATTTATATGCGTATAGTCCCGACAAGTAGTACCATCGCCAAATAAAGATATAAGTTGGTCCTTGAATAGCGCTTTTGTGAATTTGTGTATGGCTAAATCGGGCCTTTGTCTTGGGCCATAAACTGTAAAGAAACGTAAGCAGAAAATATCAAAATCATAAAGATGATGATAGGTGTGACAGAGCAATTCACCTGCTTTTTTTGATGCAGCATAGGGAGAAATTGGATAGTCAACATTATCTGCTTCCGAAAAAGGAACTTTTTTATTATTGCCATATACCGATGAAGACGAGGCAAAAATCATTTTTTTGATACTATTTTTCCGCATCGTCTCCAACAGGTTTAATGTACCAATTACATTCACCTCATAATACTCCCGGGGATTAACCAGAGATGGCCGGACACCTGCTTTGGCAGCAAGGTGCACTATCAAATACGGCTTGAAATCCGAAAAACAGTTATCGACAAAAGTGACATCCATTATATCGCCTTCTTTAAAATAAAAGGAGGGATTTCTAAGAGCATCTTTAATATTGTGTTCTTTAATTGATCGATGGTAATAGGGATCAAAGTTATCGATACCCATTACATAATTTCCGGTTTTTAACAAAGTATCCACCAGGTTTGAACCAATGAAGCCTGCAGCACCTGTGACAAGTATTCTAATAGCCATTCTGGAATTTTAAATGATAGTTTTTGTAGTTGTTATTTTGTCAAAAAATACCTTAACCTTTAAATTTCGCTGGATATTATGCCACAATTATCCATTTGAAGCATTGATATATTCACAAACGGATCGGGAAAACTCTACTTCTAAATCTGATTCTCCATCAAATCTGATCCATTTACCATCCTGATATTCATGCCAGAATTTTGAGGCCTGAATTGTATAAGGACCAATATGAATCATTTGAAACTCAAATAAGTGATAATTTATTCCATCAAATCCAATGTCAGTACCAATAATCGGGAAATCAATCTCAAATGTAATTTTCCTTGCGAAATTGAGAAGCCCCGCATGCTCCTCCTCCGGAACAGTGTACAACTTACCACTGCCACTTGCCCGGAAATCATTATCCCTGTTTTTTCGATACAAAGTATAATACTTATTACCAAAAACTAGTACCTTATAGTCGCCCTTTAAACCGTTAATAAAAGTCTGCACAACCAGTGATTTGCTTAAAGGCGATGTAATATTCTTTAAATATTTTGAGCTTGAAGGGGAAATATATTTATTCAATTTCTTAACATTTCCCTTTATATAATCAGTAAATAAATTTACCACGTTTGCAGAAAAAACTAACCTGCCTTTGTTTTTAATGCACTCTTCATATTCGTGCCTGTCCTTAACAAGAAAAACTCCGCAACTTCCGGCGCCGGATGATAATTTAACTACAACAGGGAATTGTGGTTCATAATATTGTGCATCTTCCCATGAACCAAAACATAAACTTTTTATTGTCTTAAGTGACTGATCTGAAAATCTGGTTCTCATCATCTCCATATATACTTTGTTATGATGAGCCTTCAAATACTCATATTTTGGCAGGACGATAGCTCCATGTTTTTCCAAGAAGAAAATGACATCCTCAATATATCGTTTATAAAATGACCCCGGTGCTTCTGATGTTTGATACAAAAAATAGTGACCAGAAAAATTATTTGTCAGATCCAGTTCATTAAACCTTAATACATCCACATTAAAACTATTTGCTTCGAAAAACCGCCTGATTTTGTTAATATCCATGGAGGTATAGTTTTTCAGATCAGGAATGGATACCATGAACCTTGAAGCATTATCTGTAAGAATGATCAGCCTTTTCATTGAATCTGACTAAAGTTCAGGAAAGTCGTTGACGGTTTGAAATTTTAATTAGTAAATCATAAAGAATCTTTCCATTTCTTTCCTGCGAAAAAAACTCCTGACATTTCTTCAACCCATTTAATCCAATTCTTTTGGCTTCTTCCGGATGATTAACTATTTCTTCAAGTGCATTACAAATTTGTTGTGGGCTATCAGGATCAATTAAGTATGCATCATTACCTGTAAGATAGTTTTCAACATCACTTACTTTTGTTGAAACCACAGGGTTGCCTGTAGCCAGGTATTCCCCAAGTTTAAATGGGAATCCGGCATTTGCAAAACCTGATCCTGTTCTGCACATGCATAATACATCTGAGTATTTAAGCAGCGGATAGAATTCATCATCAGGAATATAACCTTTAAAAATGATATTTGAATGATTTTTGTATTTCTCTTTATAAATCAGTTGCTGTTCGCTTTTACCTATTAAGATCAATCGAGCATTTTCATATTTAAAATTAAACGACTCAAAGCCCTCAATTATATCATTAACCCCATCTTTATCGCCAAATGTTCCAGCATATACTACCTGCAAAGGATTATTAAATACACTTTTTTCAATATCAAAATTCAGTTTAGCCGTAATTGGAATGAGAACAACATTTCTGGCACTTTGTTTTGAATATTTGTTTAATAAATGATTTGAAATGACAATAATTGCCTTTGCCCAAAGGCAATTAAGAACATTAAGTCGTTTTATAGTCCATAATTTGAACCTGGAAATCAGTTTGATCTCATCATTAAAAAAGGTATAATCTTCCTCAATTGCAAAAATTAGTTTGTATCCGAGTATTTTTGCCCACAACACAAACATGATATTTTCGATACTAATTCCACCTGTACAATAAAGAATATTTGCATAATTTCTCTTTCTATAATTAAGAATTGCATATAGACCTTTGATATAGTAAATGATTACTTTATGCAGATGTAGCAACTTCAAATCAGATGCCAGACCAATATTTAGATATGATATTCCTTTATATATGCCTTTTATCGCAGGTTGCTTGTTTTTACTTCTGTATGAAATAACATTGATGTTTATCTTTTGTAAAAATAAATATTCAAGTAAATGGTGAACTCTTTTTGTACATGCCAATCCTATTGGATAGTCTGGCGTAATAACTAAAAGATTAAATTTCTTTATTTTCATTATTTTTATTAGGCACTTATTTGGAATAGCTGATTCGAGTATAATTTATTGACACCAGATATGACGGGATTCAAATTTCATTTATTAAGAAGAATTCGATTATAGAA
>JBGOZX010000180.1:0-7990 GCA_041480425.1 Bacteroidia bacterium | reverse complement strand
GTCGAATGTGGACAATGCCTGGAGGCTTAAAGGTAAGCTGCTACTCATAAACGGGGAGATGGATGATAATGTTGATCCTGCCTCTACAGAGCAGTTGGTAAATGCATTAATAAAGGCTAATAAGGATTTTGAATATGTATTTGTACCTGGTGCAAGACATATCAGTAATGGTGGTGTATATGGTGCAAGAAAGCGATGTGATTTTTTTGTGAAGCATCTGCTTGGTATTGATCCACCTGACTGGAACCTGGTGGAAAAATAAATTTTTTTCTGATATTTACTGCCAAAATTTTTCTCATTGAACATTAAGCGGAATACAATCTTCTGGGCTATTATAGCATGCCTGCTCTGGTCAACGGCTTACGCCGGTATAAAACTTGGGCTTCAATATGATACCCCTCTGCATTTTGCAGGGATACGATTTATGATTTCAGGATTAATGATCCTTCCCTTCACCGTTAAACCAGTCGTTTATTTGAAGATGATCACGGAAAACTGGAAAGTGGTTGTCTGGGTCACTGTGCTGCAAACCCTTGTCAATTATAGTTTGTTTTACCTGGGATTGGATCTTGTACCGGGAGCTCTGGCGGCTGTTATTGTAGGATCACAACCTCTGGTTACTGCTGTTGTGGCTGCAATGATGCATGAAGATGATAAACTTACCCGGCCCAAGATAGTGACGATTATTTTCGGAATATCAGGAGTTATACTGATAAGTGTAGGGAGACAGGCATTTAAGATGGGAGGTGCTATTGAGTTGGTGGGTGTAACCATGATACTTGGTGCTAATATAGCCACTGCTACAAGTAATGTAATTGTCTCCTTGAAAAGTAAAGGTATTAATCCATTTGTTCTCAGCTCAGCTTCCCTTGGTATAGGCGGTGTAATACTTTACCTTGTTTCAATTCCTCTGGAGGGTCGGATCATGGGACCACAACCTGTGGTTTACTGGCTTGACTTAATATGGTTAAGTTTTATGTCGGCATTTGCATTCTCATTATGGTTTAAACTACTGCAACGACCAGGGGTCAAAGTCTCAGAACTGAATTTGTGGAAGTTTATTATTCCGGTTGTCGGAGCTGTTTTAAGCTGGTTACTGGTACCAGGTGAAAATCCGGAATGGCTTACAATTACCGGTATGATTATTATAACAACATCTTTGATATTGTTTTATGTGAACAACAGGGAAACTAAAACAGGCCACCAAACAATTTCCGGGAAATGAAAAAAAGATTAATTGCTTTCAGTTGTTATGCATTATTCTGGTTAACATTTTTCTTTGCAGCCAGATTGTTTTTCATACTAACCCAATATAAAGAGGCATTTAACTTTGGTGTAGGAACCCTTGCAGCAACATTTCTCCACGGAATTAAACTCGATATATCTGCAACAGGTTATGTATTTATTATTCCTCTTCTGGTAGCAATTCCTGGTGTCTGGTTTAATGGTTACTGGTACAGGTATTTTATCAAATGGTTCACATTTGTATTGATTCTTTTTTCCTCAACAATTATAGTGGGCGATACAATTCTTTACAAATATTGGGGATTCCGGATGGATTATACCCCTCTGTTGTATTTAAAAACACCAAAGGACGCAGCTGCCTCAGTAACTGCGATGCAAATAATAGGTTTTCTGGTAGCTATTGCGGTTATCTCATCTCTATTCATTTTTTTATACAATAAATTTATTGACAAGCTCTTTAATGGATTTGAGAGGATACGCCTCTGGGTGCCGGCACTCCTGTTTTTTATGATTCTCTGTGGGGCGTTGATAATACCAATCAGAGGTGGTGTCGGGGTTGCCCCAATAAATGCCGGAACAGTCTATTTCAATGAGAATATGTTCGTTAACCATACAGCCATCAATGTAGTATGGAATGTCGGAAGTTCCGTTTTTAATCAGAAACCAACCCATAATCCCTATGCATATGGGGATCTTACTTCTGCCAGGGCTTTGACTGATACATTGACTTTAAGAAAGGGCATACCTGAAAAAGTGCTTAACAACTCAAGGCCAAACATCCTCTTTATTGTTCTTGAAAGTTTTGGAAACTCCCTGATAGGTCCTCTGGGGGGTGATTCATTAACAACACCCTGTTTAAACAGGTATATCAAAGAAGGTATACTTTTTACAAATTTCTATGCATCAGGTAACCGCACTGATAAAGCTTTACCTGCAATCCTGGATGGTTATCCGGCTCAGCCTGCTGCATCAATTATTAAAGAGCCAAAGAAAACCCAATCGCTCTCAAGCATTGTGAAGATAATGAACGGATTGAACTATCAAAGCTCTTTCTGGTACGGAGGTGATATTAATTTTGCCAATTTTAACTCGTTTGTGATCGGATCAGGTTTTCACCAGATCATCACAATGGAAAATTTTGATCCCGTAAATTACAACTCCAAGTGGGGTGTGCATGACAATGTGCTTTTTGGAGCCCTTAAAGACTCTATGAAAACTGTTAAGGAACCCTTTTTCAGGGTAGTTCTTACTCTTTCGAGCCATGAACCTTTTGAAGTCCCAATGGCACCAGTCTTTGAGGGGAAAGATAATCTTACAAAGTTTAAGAACTCAGTGTATTATACTGATAAGACAGTTGGTGATTTCCTCGACTGGGCTAAAAAAACCGACTGGTGGAAAAACACTCTTGTGATACTTGTTGCAGACCACTGCCGAAGAAATTCTCTGGAGGTTCTTAACTATTCCGAGGAGATATTTAAGATTCCAATGCTCTGGATTGGTGGAGCTTTAAACACCAGAGGCAGGGAAGTAAAAAAATTCGGAAGCCAAGTTGATATTCCCTTAACCCTTCTGGATCAGCTCGATCTTACCGGAAGTTTCCCATTCGGTAAGGACCTGTTATCCAGAGAATCGAACTCATTTGCATTCTATACTTTTAATGAAGGTTTTGCATTCATAACAGATAGTTCTACTTTAATATATGATCATAAGCTCGGCCACCCTGTTTTTAAGCAGGGTGCAAATCCTGAGTCAGCAGAGAATTTTGGGAAGGCTTACCTTCAGGTTCTTTACGATGATTATTTGAAGAGATGAAAAAATCCAAAAAAAAGATCCCTCTGGTTGTCATCATGCTTGGAGTGGTGAGTCTTTTCACTGATTCTGCTTCGGAGATGATTTATCCCCTTATTCCGGTTTATGTGGCAGCCCTTGGCTCAGGGGCCATTGTTCTTGGGATAATTGAGGGTGTGGCTGAAACAACTGCTGCTATGGTGAAGCTTATCAGCGGTATTATTTCCGATAAGATAGGAAAAAGAAAGATTCTCGTTTTAATCGGATATACCATTTCATCTCTCATCCGTCCTTTGACCGGTGTCGTTTCCGCAGCATGG
Organism: Bacteroidia bacterium; assembly: GCA_041480425.1. GTDB lineage: Bacteria > Bacteroidota > Bacteroidia > Bacteroidales > VadinHA17 > LD21. The sequence goes on along the minus strand of JBGOZX010000180.1, from coordinate 4,637 downwards.
CAGATCGTGATTATCAGGATGTTCGACCGTGTGGGAAAAGGTATAAGGACAGCCCCAAGGGATGCATTAATAGCCTCTTCTGTTGATGAAAGTATAAGGGGAAAATCATATGGTTTTCACAGGGCGATGGATCACACTGGTGCTGTTATAGGTCCCCTGCTTGCTATAATTACTCTTCTTGTCCTGTTTATCGGATTCGGGTTAAAAGATTCGCTCCTTGCTTTAAGATGGACATTTATTCTTGCAATAATTCCAGGTATCCTGGCTGTATTTACAATTATATTCTTTGTAAAGGAAACAACATCTATAAAAAGAAATGCCTCACTGTTTAAATTTTCACTTAAAAATTTTGATAGAAATTTTAAAACCTACCTTCTTATAATGGTGCTGTTCACTCTTGGTAACTCATCCGATGCGTTTCTTTTATTCAGGGTGGAAGAGGCTATTCAGAACAGCGGAGCAGTTGTTAATATTGTTAACAGGATAACTCCTCTTCATAATATGATTTTAAATTTCGGAGATGCTGAGGCTCAATCAAAGGTTATCAACATCTTATTTCTTCCGCTTATCTGGGCTTTTTTCCATATAATAAAAGTGATTTTCTCAACTCCCCTGGGAGCTTTGTCTGATAAAGCAGGGAGGAAACTGGTTATCAATGTCGGTTGGGGAATCTATGTTTTTGTTTATGCTTCATTTGCACTTTTGGTTTTCCTTCCTGCTAATTTTCAGATTATTGCAACCTTCATTCTTTTTGCTGTTTATGCTCTTTTTTATGCATTTACCGAGGGAGCGGAAAAAGCTTTTGTAGCAGACCTGGTAAGCGATGAAAACAGAGGCACTGCCTTCGGTTTATTTAATTTTGCGATAGGCCTTGGAGCACTTCCGGCAAGTGTAATTTTCGGATTCCTTTACAGCATCTTCGACAAAAAATTTCCGGGATTCGGAGGAACTGTAGCATTTGGTTTCGGGGCTACCCTTGCACTGATCTCAATGATCATGCTGGCAATGATGGTGAAGGAACCTTCAAAGAAATCCATTTAACCGCAAAGCACGCAAAGAAGGCGCCAAGCCCGCAAAGATAAAACCATTTATCTTAGTCTGTTCTTTGCGATCTTTGCAAAAAGGCCATTCCTACAACCTGGCCCCTTCGCTAAAATAGCCCAATGAGCTATTTCTTAACGCTCGGTCCCCTTTGCGGTTAATAGATTTGGATTATAAAGAGGAGAACTATCTGCTGTATTTTTTCTTATCCTTTTTATCGAATTTTTTATCTTTTTTGAAATCTCTGTTATAGCTTTCGGATCTGTCGGCTCTTCTCTTCTCCGGTCTCCTGTCGGACCATTTGGCTGGTCTTTTCCCTGAATGTTCGCCTTGCCACGGCTTATCTGTTTTTTCCTGGGCAATCTCAACGGCAACTCTCCTATCCAAAAATCTGGCATTGTTCAAAGCTCCTATCAGCTCATCAGCATAATCTGCTTCAACTTCAAAAAACGAAAAGGTCTTCAGAAGATCGATCTTGCCTATAGGTATCTTTTTCCCTGGCGTATTTTTATTTACAAGGTCAATTAACTGCTCAGGAAAAAAGCCGTCAGATTTTCCAAGATTGATAAAGAGTCTTTTATAGTTGCCATTGTTACTTTGCCACGAATCTCTTTTTCCGGATTTTCCAAATCTGTCTTCTTTTTCTAAAACCGGGGAGATCAGATCTTCTCCATACCTGTAATCGTCAAGGAACCTGTCAAACTCAAGCGATACCACTCTTTTCAGAAGCTCTTCCCTGTCAATTCCAGCAAGCTTTTGCTTGATCTCAGGCAAGAATTTTTCAATTTCCTGATGTTCAGTTGCTACATTTTCAAGCTTATCCAACCAGTGAAATAACTGTTTTCCACATATCTCGCTTCCGGTGGGTATCGGAATAGCTTTAAATGGTTTCCTGACTTTTCTCTCGATCTGCTGGAGAGCATGTCTCTCTCTCAGGTGTACCAATGAGATTGAAATACCCGTTTTCCCTGCTCTTCCTGTACGGCCGCTACGATGAGTATAAACCTCGGTATCATCCGGGAGACTGTAATTAATAATATGGGTCAGGTCATCCACATCCAGACCGCGGGCAGCAACATCAGTTGCCACAAGCAACTGAAGGGTTCTGACACGGAATTTCTGCATCACGTTATCCCTCTGGACCTGCGACAGATCACCATGTAGGGCGTCAGCATTATAACCATCATTTATCAGTTTCGTTGCAACTTCCTGTGTCTCTTTCCGGGTCCGGCAAAAGACTATGCCATAGATATCGGGCTCAAAATCGGTTATACGCTTAAGCACCTTGTATTTATCTTTGGCATGAACAAGGTAATAAGCATGGCTTACATTTTCAGCCGATGCGTTTTTGGTCCCGATAGTTATCTCAACCGGACTTTTCATATATTTCTTAGCGATAGTCCCGATTTCCGGTGACATGGTTGCTGAAAAAAGAAGTGTTCTTCTATTTTCAGGGACCTCTTCCAGGATCTCATTAATGCTATCCAGGAAACCCATATTAAGCATCTCATCTGCTTCATCAAGAATAATTGCAGATACCGAAGACAACTTTGCTGCTCCACGTCCGATAAGATCAATAAGTCTTCCCGGTGTGGCAACAATTATATGCACGCCTTTTTTCAGACTCTTTATCTGATTCTCGATACTTGCACCTCCGTAAACAGCCAGTATCTTCAGATTACCGGTGAATCTGGCATAATCAGTAAGGTCTCCTGTGATCTGCATACAAAGCTCACGTGTCGGACAAAGTATTAGTGCCTGAGTTACATTTAATTCGGTATCAGTTGCCTGAACAAGGGGGAGACCGAAAGCAGCTGTTTTCCCTGTTCCAGTCTGGGCCAATGCAATTATATCACACTCGTCTCCCAGCATCAATGGAATTACTTTTTCCTGCACTGGCATGGGCTGATCGAATCCAAGCTCCTGAATCGCCTTCAGGACGCCGGGAGTAAATCCCATCTCTTCAAATTGTATCATTAATATGTTTTATGATGTGGTTTCGGGAGCGATAGATTTATGTTCCCTGTCGGAATGAACTCATTTGCGGACCGGGTAAGTTGGCTTTTAACGCTTCGTGGAAAACACTTTGTTAATAAGGCCGCAAATATAACCATTTAATTATATAAATTTGTAATTATGGAACTCCGGCCAGTTAAAATATTTACAACCAGCAATGTACCTCGTCTGAAATACATTGCTGATATAATACTTCAGGATATTCTTGGTTTATCCTGGGAATTAATTACTGATAAACGAAAGCTTGGAAAATATCCGGTAATTAACTATTCTTCGGAGAATATCCCGGGTGCCCTTAAAATAAGTCCTGATACTCTGTTGTTCGAACAAGGGGTCGTGACCAGGGAAATAAAAATTACTGAATGGAAAGGGTTACCGGTCTTTTTTCAAACAACTCCGGACTCAGATCTCCCGTTTGACATTTTTGCAACCTCATTTTATCTTGTCACCCGATATGAGGAATACCTTGATTTTCTGCCTGACGAATATGGCAGGTTTAAAGCTTCCAACTCACTTGCCTTTAAGAATGGGTTTCTGGGGATCCCAGTTGTTGACCTTTGGACTAAAGAGCTTGCAAAAGTTTTAGTAAGGAAGTTCCAGATGCTTGCCTTCAAACGTAATGAGTTTAAAGCTCTTCTGACTGTTGATACTGATGAACCTTTTGCTTACCTTGGTAAAAGTCTTATAGGCAATATCGGTGGCTTTATCCATGATATCACATCGAAAACAGGAAACGCATCTCACCGTTATGGTTGTCTTGCAAAGGGAGAAAAGGACCCCTTTGAGGTATTTGATTACATTACTGAAACTATTGAAAGAAACAAAACTGATGCAATTTTCTTTTTCCCTGTTGGAGACCATAGCGAATACGATAAAAATCCATCATGGAAAAATGACGAATACAGGAGTTTGATTAACCGGATTGCAGATAAATTCAGTTTTGGACTTCACCTTTCTTTCAATGCTTCAGTTAGTCCTTCATTAGCCCGGACAGAGTTGGAGAGGTTAAAAATCATGCTTAAAAAGGATATCCTCAGGAACCGGTTTCACTTTTTAAGGATAGTGATGCCGACATCTTTCAGGAGTATCCATGCCGCAGGTATTACGGAAGATTATTCCATGGGATATCCTGATGAACAAGGTTTCAGAGCCGGGATATCAAGACCATTCTGTTTTTACGATGTTATTGAAGATCAGATAACGACACTGCGTATCATCCCGTTTCAGGTCATGGATGTTACTCTTTCAGAATATAAGAAACTCAAACCTGTTTCTGCAAAAGAAATTATTCTTAGTCTGATCAATGAAACTAAAAAAGCAGGGGGTCTTTTTGTCAGCATCTGGCATAATACCTCACTGCTCGATACTCCTGAGTGCAGAGAATGGAGAGAAGTTTTTGAGTTTACCCTTAAAAACCAAATCCCCTGAGTACCTTAATACCTTAATTGCCTCTCCTCTGAAGCCTCTAAAGCCTTTTCAACCAGTCCTATGTTGTTAGTAATTATAGCCGGTGCGAAAAAGGTTAAAACTTGTTAAATAACCTTTGAATTACTAATCAACCAAATACAGACCATAAAACT
>JBGOZX010000179.1:0-8007 GCA_041480425.1 Bacteroidia bacterium | reverse complement strand
GGACACCCGACGCAATACAGGTAGCCACATGCATCGTCGAGAGCGCCAGCGCCTTCATCACGAATGATGACCGACTCAAGAACCTCAAAGAGCCAAAGATCATCGTCATGAGCGACTACCTAAATTGAGTGCATGCGGCGCCACGTACACCTCAAATAACTTTATTCGCATCATGCGCGTGTGAGAGAGTTCTTACGAACGCATCATCGTATTCCTGTATCGATATCTATGTTGAGTATTGTATTGTCCTTTGAAATTATTGAGACTTCAACAGGAAGGTTACTGCTGCCAATTCTATTCTGTCTGTTTTCAAGAATAACCAGGTAATGTCCGGGAGCCAGTTCTGTTCTGAATGAGCCATCCAATGCCGGATTTATCTGAGTAATTTTCCTTCTCCCGTTGGATGTCCATACACTTACAGGATAAGCTTTAAATGTCTCTGCCGTGGGCAGGCAACCCGGATCAGGAGGGACCGTCTCAACAGGACAAATCGGACCGATGGAAATTACACCTTCGAGGAATCCTGCTTCCTGGCTAGTCTGCTTGTCGCAACCTGAAATAAAAAGTAATCCTGTCAGGAATGCGATACCAAAGATCCTATAATAACTGCGTTTCTCCATGGTTCAGGATTATGATTCTTAACTGATTTCTCAATAATTATGCCAAATAAACTGAATTTTTTAATTATTTACGTTCTGCCTTGTGCACTAAATTATTGCAATTGCGAACTATTCTTTTCTAACTACTTGACTTTGGCTAAAGGAAAGAGTACATTTATACTCCAAATCCAAAGATGCAAACCTGAATGGCTGAAAAACCTGGAAAAGTGGCTGATGACCTGAATGGATTCAACAGGAAAAACCTGATGAAAAAAATGATTATGAATCTGATTTTCATTATTGTTTTTTCAGTTACACCGGCTTTTAGCCAAAATGCTCCAACTGATACGCAACATCCGAATTCAGATACCCTGCAGCGGGATTTAGCACTTTTCGACAGTGATAAACTACTCGAAGTCTCCCTGCGGTTTGATCTCACAAAATATTTAAGAAAAACACTTAATGGGCAATCCCTGGACGCTGTTATGACCTTTCATCTAAGTGAAACCGATTCCGTGAACAAAAATATCAGATTAACGAATCGCGGGATTTTTCGCCTCCAAACCTGCAGTTTTTCTCCCATGGAACTTAATTTTAAAAAGGCGGATTTCGAATATGCCGATTTAAACAAGATAACGAAAGTGAAATTGGTTACGCACTGCGAATCAGGTAATTTATATGATGAATATGTGTTGAGAGAATATCTGGTTTATAAACTGTTTAATGTCCTTACGGATACCAGTTTCAGGGTAAGATTACTAAGAATTAATTATATCGATACACAAAGGAACAGAAAACCAATCAGACAATACGGTTTTCTCATTGAACCTGTTTCCCTTCTGGCTGCCAGGACTAATTCAAGTGTTGTAAAATTAAAAACCCTTTCTCAGAAGAATATAATTCCGGATGTGATGGACAGGCTTGCAATTTTCAATTACATGATCGGGGATTATGACTGGTCCCTTCCTGGCCTGCATAATGTTGCTGTTTTAAATCCGCTGAAAATTAACTCTTCGGGATTAGGGATAGCAATTCCATATGATTTTGATCTGACCGGTGTAGTGAATGCAGTTTATGCAGTTCCTTCTGCTGAAACAGGTCTGACATCTATTCGTGATCGTATTTTTCTGGGGATATGCCGGAGCAAAGAAGTTTTTGAAAAAGACCTGTACAAATTTCTGGATAAGAAGGAGGAGCTATACGAAGTAATCAACAAGTTCCCCTATCTGAACCAGAAATCAAAAAAGGATATAATTAATTTCCTCGATGAATTCTTTGATCAGATGAGCAGAAAGAATTCGATGGATAATCTGATTGGAACCATCCGGAATAGTTGCAAAAATATGTAACCCTAAAATCTAATATAATGGAACAATTATTTAATAGCACAACTATCTGGGGTATCCTGTGGAGGTTTGTAATAACCCTGATTTTCCTTTTTATCCTTATCGGGATTATCTATTTCAGATATTCAAAGAAGGAGAAGTTTTTATTTACTTTTTTCTTAATAGGGATAATAGTCTTCTTTATATGCTCCATGCTAAAAGGAGTTGATATTGCAATAGGCATGGGACTTGGGTTATTCGCCATTTTCACAATCCTCAGGTTTAGAACAAGAAATTTCAGCATAAAAGATATGGCATATATCTTCACCGTAATCGGGATTTCAGTTATAAATTCAGTGAACATGCCGGATTTCCCGTTCTTTGGATTTTTGATTATCAACTTCATAATTGTCCTTGCAGCATTTATCCTCGAGGAGTACGTGCGTAAAAACAGTTTCGATAAACATTTGATTTTTTATGACAATCTTGAATTATTAAAACCAAGCAGCAAAAATAAGCTTATAAAGGATCTATCCACCCGGACAGGACAAAATATAATAAGGATCAAAATCCGGAATATCGATTTTAAGAGGAAAATTGCAGAACTGGAAATTTTTTATAAAGAATAAGGTTCTTTTTTCATCTTATACTAATTTTATTAACCAGGGGGTTAACGATAATTTTGGAAAATACCAGAATATGCGAAGCTTTATTTCAAACATTCCAATAATTCTATTATTTATCTTATCAGGATGTGAAGCCACATACACAAATAGCGAAAAAATAACAGGTTATAATCTCACTTCACCTGATGTTTCATTTATTCTCCCCGATATTTTGCATGAGATTTCAGGATTAACATATATTGACTCAACCTCTTTTGCATGCATCCAGGATGAAAATGGGATTCTGTTTGTATATGATGCAATCAGAAATGAAATTAAAAATCAATATACTTTTCATTCAAACGGTGATTATGAAGGAATAACAAGAATAGACAAAACCATATACGTTCTTCGCAGCGATGGAACTCTTTTCGAAATTTCTGACTATAAATCAAACGATTTTGAAGTGAATTCATATCATACCGGTATTCCGGCTAGGGACAACGAAGGATTATGCTACGACCAGAATAACAACAGATTACTGATAGCATGCAAAGGCAGGTCCGGAAAAGGGTCCAAACACAAAGACAAACGGGCAATATATGGTTTTGATTTAATGTCAAAGACACTGACTAAAAAACCTGTTCTTGAATTTGATCTTCAGGATATTAAAAAGCTTGCACTTACTAATAAAGTCAATCTCACTTCAAAATCAAATAAGAAGGGCCGAATTACAGAGCCGGTAATCAGGTTCAAAACTTCTGATATTGCTATTCATCCTTCAACAGGAAAACTTTTTCTACTCTCAGCAGCAGACCATTTGCTTTTCATTTCTGACATGAATGGCAACATTGAACATATTGAAAAATTAAATCCTTTTTTGTTTAATCAACCTGAAGGAATTACCTTTTTTGAGAACGGTGATATGCTGATTTCAAATGAAGGGAAAAACAGAAAAGCCACTTTATTGAGGTTTAATTACAGGAAGAAATAACAAAGAGGCTGTATAAAAAGTCATAAAAATTAACCGCGAGTGCGCAAAGTCCCTATAAATCTGGACTTTGTGCTCTCTGCGGTTAAAAGATCATTTAAGACAGCCCCTTGTATTAAAGGATTGTTAAAATGTTTCTTAATATCCCCATTTCTTCATAATCTCCAGATCTGCTTTAATGCATTCCATCGGAGTCTTATTCTGATATGATTCCTGTTCAATAATATACACTTTTGTGCCTCCGACTTTTGTGGCCAGATCAACTACTTTTTCGGCATTAACTATTCCTTCTCCAAGGATTGTACTTATATATTTCTCATTTCCTCCGGTGCCTAATATTTCATCTTTGACATGTATATTTTCAAACCTTCCCGGATACTGATTAACAATATCAAGTGCTACTGCCCCGCCGTTGTACAAATTTCCGATATCCAACTGCAACGCTACCAGGTTGGGATCGATACTCTTCATGATAATATCAAACAATTTTTCATTGTTCAGTTTCTGGCTGAATTCAAAATCGTGGTTATGGTAACCAAATTTCATTCCCCGCTTATTACATAATTCTCCACACTTATTGAAAATCTCCATATAATGTTTAAAGTCGTCATAAGTTTTTCTCATGCTCTCATCCATAGAAGGGCTGATTACATACTTTTGTTCAAGTACCGCTGCATCTTCAATGGTCATTTTCCAGCTGTCTGAAAAGTCTTTTTTAGTCTCGTCCCAATGCTGCCTGCCCATAACCGTGTGGCCGCTGATCATTTTCAGCCCCAGCCCATCCAGTACTTTTTTAAATTCGGAAGCTGCATAGCCATAAAATTTCCGGTTTACGTAACTGGCATGTTCCAGATAGGTGTAGCCCATTTTTGCAATTTGAGTCAGCGATCCAAGAGGATCCTTTGACATATCTTCCCGCACAGAATATAGCTGTATGCCGATTATTCCCTTTTGTTTCTGGGAAGCTAAAACTGACCGGGACAGGATAGCGGTACCTGCCAGCGCCATTGATCCTGATTTAATAAATTTCCTCCGTGAAGTTTTCATCAATTTGAATATTAGTTGTGAGAATGTTATAAATTTAAGAAAAAAAAAGCCGCATTGCGGCAATTTTACAGATATTCTTTTATTCTGTCCCAGTAAAGTGAAGTCTTTGGCCCTGATCCATTCCAGGTTTTAGCTATTCTTTCGAAGTCATAAGGACCAATTTTTGATGCAAAGTATAAAAACACCTTTTCAGATATTTCGTAATTGAACATATCCTTTAAAGTGTAGTGGCTACCAGTCCGTCTGTTATAGTCATCAAGTCTGACCTGACGTATCTGAAAAATACCTGCCGCATCTTCCAGTTCGTTGTAAGCCATGGTATTACCCATAGTTTCTACCATACCTATTGCATACATAAGTTTGCTGAAAGGCTCAACAGGATGAGATTCAAAAATAACCAGAGCTTCCTGGTCAGGAGCAACCGCCCGGAAGCCTATTGATAATAAGAATGCTAAGAAAATTACTTTTCTAACGTTGGAATTCCTCATTAAGAATCCTGACCAGTAAGAGTAAAAACTCATTGACTTTGTTGATCGCTTTTCTTCCTTAAAGAAGTCCTTGCGGATTCTTTCAGATAAAGCTGATAATGGATCATCTATTTTTATATACTTTTTCAAAAAATATCCAATTAAATTTGTACTGTCTTATTTTTTTTCTAATTATTTTTGGAAAAGTATCGTAGCATAATTTACTAAATTTTCTCCAATCAGAACCATAAAACACGATTAAGTTATTAACAACCAATTAATAATAATAACATGACCTATTAAGAAGGTCAGATGTATTTAAAACAATCTAATATTCAAAATGTTTAATTTTACCTGGGAAAATGTAACCAGCCAGCTCAAAAGAGTTTTTGAAATTTATGATTATTCCAGAATAAGGTTGATAGTTGCTTTGATTTTAGCATCACTTTTTTTATCCCAGATCGTTACTTCACAATTTATAGGATTTTTGACTTCACTTCCTGTAAACTTAAATTTTGACAGTACCTGCGAGTTGAAATCAGAAGTGGTAATTCCTGTTTCAGTATAACCACCAAATAAATCACTCTCCTCCAGAATAGTTTTTCCGTCATTGTCAAAAGCTTTTATACCAAGTCCGGGAAAGACTTTTCCGTTTTCTTCACGAAAACCCTTAAGTCCTTCAAATAACAGATAAATATCTTCATCAAACCTTATCTTATTATCCAAAATGACTTTATCCCTGTCACGCGAAAAAAGATACAATTCATTATATGTCACTTTATTCCCATCTATTTTAATCAACTCACCCGGATTAACCCTGAAATCAAATTTTGCTGTATAGGTCCCAGTTCCCTTTTTGTCACGAATTTTTACATACAGTGTATATTGATTATTGGAGTGAATTGGTGCAGCAACTGTTAAATTGGCTGTTAATAATAATGGGGATTTGTTTATACCATCAGCAAACTCTGAACACAAATCATTCGTCTGGAATACAGTATCACCGGTTTTATTTAGAACAAATAACCGCATATCGGGAAAGACATTTTCATTTTCCTTTTTGAATCCTTCTATGTTATTAAAGTTCACATAGAACTCTTCACCGTAAATAAGGGAATTTCTGGTTATTTTTTCACCATTAACTGACAGATAAACATTTTCACATGAAAGACCATCTCCATAAGCAGTTAATCCGGAAACTAAATTCTTTTTTACAGATTTATTAAAATCACAACTGCTTAAAGCCGTTAATAACAAAAAGGTCAGAATTACTGTTTTCATCCATAAATAATTTTTAGTTTAAGGTCGGTTGTAACCTCCATCTTTTATAGGCTCCATCCATTCCTGTATCTGCAATGCAGGAACTGATTGGCTTCAGGCATATTTGAGAAACTGAAATTGTCGGGATCCCATTGTAATATCAACCCGCTGAGATTTTCTCTCAATTCCATGCGGAGTGCAATATTTCCCATCAGTACGGTTTCAGTAAGCGGACCTGCCCAGTCGAAATCAGATCCTGCAGGGGCACCTCCTTTGCATGCCAGTATCCATTCTTCTTCATGGCCTGGTGAGGATGGAATATACGGCTCCGGAGCTTTATATGACTGCCGAAGAGAGGCTGGTAAAATTTTATCATTGAGGATCTTACCTTTGTCTCCGACAAACAGGGTACCTCCAGTTCCCATCTGCATACCAGCTTCGAGTTCCGGTATTAAAAAAGGACGAAGCCCTCCATCGTACCAGGTAAGGCTTAACGGCGGCATTTCGCCCCGGGCGGGGAACTCATATTTAACAATTGATCCCAGGGGGTATGTTTCCTTATTGACAAGAGTAGAGACTGCCTGAACTGTAGTCGGATATCTAAGCTTTAAAGCACGGAATATGGGATCCAAGGAATGGCAACCAATGTCACCTAAAGCACCGGTGCCGAAGTCCCACCAACCACGCCAATTAAACGGGTGATATGCTGGATGATATGGACGCATTGGTGCTGGTCCGACGAAAAGATCCCAATCCAGGTTTTCAGGAGTGGGTGGTGTATCTTCCGGGCGGTTAACTCCCTGTGGCCAGTATGTCATGAAAAGACCATTATTTGGCCGATCTGTCCAGACATGAACCTCACGGACAGGTCCGATAACTCCGTCCCAGATCATCTCTCGGAGTCGTCTGGGTCCATCGCCTGCCTGACCCTGATTCCCCATTTGGGTCGCAACTTTAAATTCTTTTGCAGCTTTTGCCAGAACCTTTGCTTCATATACAGTATGAGTCAGAGGTTTCTGGGTATAAACATGTTTGCCTCGTTTCATGGCTTCCATACTGATCACTGCATGCGTATGGTCTGATGTGGCAACAATAACTGCATCGATCTCTTTTTGTTTATTCAGCATAACCCGAAAATCCTTATACCGCTTCGCCTCCGGATAGGTTTGAAATACCTTTGATGTTTGTTCTCCCCAGTCCACATCGCATAGAGCAACGATATTTTCAGTCTTTGCAACATTTGCCAGATTGTTTCTGCCCATCCCTCCAATGCCAACACCTGCAATATTTAATTTGTCGCTTGGAGCCAGATGTCCTAATCCCGAAACAGCATGCCCGGGGACAATTGTGAACCCGGCTAATGCAACCGTCGAGGTACCAATAAATCCTCTGCGGCTTATGTTTTTTGAAGTCTTCTGATTCATAATCAACTATTTATTAGGATTATTTCTATTTCTTGTAAGATGATTAATTTCAATACCTATATAAAGTTACGAGAGAATACGTATATAAGTCAAGTTTTTGTTAATGATTTAAAGGACAAATTCAACATCCTGAGTTAATGTCGATCCGGAAAAAGATGAATCATCCAAAAAGGATTAATCATTTAGAACTGATATTCTTTTTGCTAATCATTTTGATTTTTTATATTGCAGAGCTTATTTCTTCTTACGTTCATTAATACTGAACGCATAAATAATAAATAATCATTAT
>JBGOZX010000178.1:0-8044 GCA_041480425.1 Bacteroidia bacterium | reverse complement strand
GTATGATGAACAGGTTCCTATCTGGACTGTTCAATTCTTTGAAAGTGCCATGAAAAAGGAAGGCAATTATTTTGAACTGCATACATATGAGGGAATGAGGCACTATCTGGGAGAGGGAAACCCAAAATATTCACGCTACTTTGATGATGAAATACTTAAGGTTGCAGACGATTTTCTCCGAAAATATAATCTCTTAGATTAATACTCCTTCAACACTTTTAATTTTAAAAACGGGAAGTTTATATCTAAATACTTACTAAATAATTGTAATCAGGCTTTTGGTTATCCTTTCCTAGCATCCTACCCTCTTATCTAGATATCAAAAAACCGTTCGTTTATTTGTATGGATATTAGTACTTCTGTTACACATATAAACGAATTAACTGTAAGGCGAGGCGCCCTAATACCATGACTGCCAACTCACAGTTTAAATTCAAAATTTCATCTATATTTTGATAGTATTATGTTAATTCTTAATGAATTATTAAACTTAAAAAATAATTTGTTTGTCGATAGAAATAGGTTTAACTTGCGTTTAACCTTTTAACCAGACTCATATATTTTTAAGAAAAATCATTAAGATCAAATATCCTTCTGTTCGACCATTAATTTACATATCAACCATATAAATAAGATGAAATATATTCTGATCTTGTTCTTGATTTCACTCATGAAAGTAAGCGTTGCTCACGCCCAATGGATTCAAACAAACGGTCCCAACGGGGGTAAGATAAATTGTTTTGCTACGATCGGTACCAATACCTTTGCAGGGACATATGCCCACGGCGTTTGGAGGTTGCCTATCATAGTCAGAAATGATCACTAAAGTCGCAGATATAAAAGGTTGAATAACTGTTTTATTCTATTCGCAGAAGTATTACCTGAACATTTCAATTTGAAAAGATAAAAATTCGCCCTAACTGGAAAAGCCAGTGGCCTTGACCATAGTTGGCCGGATCATATTGACCATAAATAGCCGGAGTTAAATACTTGTTGTTCAGTAAAGTATGTTAAGTGTAATCTGTCCGGTTAAAGGTGGTCAATAAGTTTGTTCTTTTCACTTTTTAAACAAATAACTATAAAACAATTTATAGAGCAATTATATAAGAATCAATCGTCGTAAGTTTATCGGGGCTGATTTACAGGCACATTAGTAACCCAAAGTCAATTTTATTACTTAGTTGGCACCATGTCGAACTGGTCTAATTTTTGGACACGTCTGCGAAACTGCTCTTCTGTACTAAACCTAGCGTTCAGATAATTTGTTAAAATCTCCTCGGCGACACTTGGTCCAATGATTTGGGCACCTATGCAAAGAACATTAACATTGTCGTGTTCTACGCACTGATGAGCAGAGTAAGTATCGTGACATAGAGCTGCCCTGATACCCTGAATCTTATTGCATGCTATAGCTGCTCCAACACCGGTACCACAAACCATTATACCTCGTTCAGTACGACCACTTTTAATCTCATCAGCTAAAAGAAGGGCAATGTCAGGGAAGTCAACAGGATCAGGAGTAAATGATCCAACATCTTTCACACTTTAATGCCATGAATGCAATAATTTGAGCAAAGGACCTTTCAGAGGGAATCCTGCATGATCGCTTCCAATAACAAGTTTAATAGGAACGCTCGATTCGTTTTCTTTAATAATTACTGGATTAACATTGTTGTACATCTCATTATCTGCTGGTTTCTTTAATTTATTTAGCCTGAGTTATTCACAGATTTAACTAAAGTGTTCTATTCCTTTGTGTTACTTTGTGATGAACTTCGTGACACTTTGTGGTAAAAAAGGTTAACCACAAAGTCGCACAAAGGGTTTCACAAAGGGGCACTAAGTTTATGAATAAACCAAGTTAGATATTTTGTTGATTTTTCTCCAAATCCTAAAGAGGGTACAGCTAGCATAGAAACTGATAATATGCCAGTCTTTTTAATAAATTCTCTTTTTCTCATAATGCTTTTATTAGTTATTTAATTTGACAACGTATTTCTTTTCTTAAAAAATCTTTTCTCCATTTTCTTTTTCAGATCAGCAAGTTTAGAATGTTGAAGAGTGCTTTGTTTTTGTAAACCCTGTAAGGGAGACTGTCAATTTTGTCGCCAAGATTCTGATATATTTCTTTTCCGACATGATGGCCCCTACCTGAAGTATTTATGTTATTATAAATAACAAGAAAAAACAAACTGGGCTGTTATATTATTATAAACTATTAGCTTATGATGGATTTTGCTTATTACAAATTTGAGCCGACTAAACAATCTATCATTTTATAAAGTTACACCCTGATTAATCCAAAGTCAATTTTATTTATTTCAAAAAGTCTATCCTTCAGAATCCTTTCTTACCTGATGGATGGAATTAGAAATGTTAATTTCTAGGGATACTTGAGATTTTGAATTATTCTAAAAGCATACCTTGATTTTAGGGGCAATCTTAATTAAGATAAAGAATTATTCACCTTATAATAAAAAAAGGTTTATTTGTGAAAGGGTCAAGTAAATTGTGGCAATAAACCAAGATCTTGGTTCTAGGGAAGGAATTACAAAAGGGAGCAATCCTCCCGGACGCTTCTCCTTTATAAGGTTCTCAATAAACAAATCAATTTTTCTGCACAGAAGTTAATCTTTTAAGTAAATAATGGTAGACATTACCGGACTGACCTACTGAGAAAGCATAAGCTTGGACAAACTCCCAGCCATCCTTCGTCATGAAATTTAAAGCGTCTATCATTGAGTTAAAAACATAAGGACTATCAGATCCAGTTCTTATGTATCCTTTGTTCCCGATTGAAAAGCAATAGCTGTGACTCTGGTGGTTCCGTCAAAATTGGCTTTCATGTGTCCGAGGCACTTTGGGGCAACATTCATATTAAGGTCATTTACAAAAAACATCATTATTTATAGCTTCAATGTGAAGTTCAGGCGTTTAAGCAGAACAGGGAGAAATACTCCCATTATCATGGCCCATACTAACGATCCAGCTATGACAACCAGAGGCACATCAGAATTTTTGTAAAAAAGCACTGGCAGCCCCAGGCCCCAGATGATGTAATAGAACATATCAGGAACCAGGTAAACTGTAAGAGAGTTTTCTCCTGCAGGTTTTAAAAAGAGTGCCCATTTGATCTTCTTCTTAATATCTATTATCCAGAACAGCAATGCGAATAATATAATGGTTATCCCGTTACAGATCAATCCCCAGCTTGGGGTAGCCTGAATTTTTGAGATGATGAACCAGTTACGAAAAATGAAACCGATAATAATACTCATAATGCCGAGAGAAAGAATAGACAGAAATGTTTTTCTGACATCGTCTTTTGAAAGCTTTTTCAGGATAAGGGTTATAAATAAGCCTGTTAGGACAATAAAAGGAGCATTCCCATTTATAATGACTCCAAAGGCTGGTTTGACAGGATTCAGAAAATCCAGGAGATGCAGTTTTGAAAGCATATTCATTACCAGGAAAAAGAGCAAAGCAACTACCGTTTTCAAAAGATTATCGCGGGCCCCCATGTAGACTATGGAAGCCATGAGATAACCCCAACCTATTGTTCCGAGAATACCCCACGAATTAAATGAAAAACCGGCAGTTTCGCCTGTGCGGAATATATAAACCATAACCACAATCATCAGTGCTCCTAGCAGTCTGAGCCCATTAATCAGATAGAAATTCTTATCGGTTACTTTATAATTATTCCAGATGAGAAAGACTCCTGAGTACATAATGAATGACCAGAGACTTTTGCTCATACCAGTAAATTCAGCATTTACATTTCTTGAATTACTCATCAGCACCCCTATAATAAGAAGGCTGATAGTTCTTATCAGTATATGTTTCCAGATTGATGAGGTGGTTTCACCTCTTGCAATCCTGTTGCCTATGGAGAAAGGAATGGACATTCCTACCATGAACATGAATCCAGGGAAGACCCAGTCGGCAAGTCCCATCCCGTCAAAATCTGCTTTTGAGTGGCCCAGCCATGCCGGTACTCCCGGCATATAGAGATCATTTACAAAAAGCATCAGGACAAGTGTAAGTCCCCGCATAATGTCGATTGAAAGGATCCGGTTCTGGTTATTCATATTATTCTGGTTGATTGTGATATAAAGATTAAAAAAAAATAATTACAGTGATCAACTAATTTTAATTAGAAACGACCGTTGGTTCGAGTCCAGTTAGCCCGACAAAACAAAAACGCAATTATCATTTTATCAGATAGTTGCATTTTTCTTTTCAAGGCTGTTTCCCCGCTTATGTTCCTCAATTCATAAAACTGACCAAAAAAAGGATTTCCCCGGAAATTCAAAAAGAGTAGGAGCCCTCCGGATAATTCCCCCTCAATGGTTGTTTCTTAATAAGTTGTATAAAAACAGAAGCCCCTGGAGCTGATTCCGAGGGATTGAGGTCATAGTTTGGTCGCCCTGAACCAGGTCCTCGATAAGTGTAAATTTAATTAACAAGTTCTCTGAAAACAAATAATAATAACACACTTTAATACTTAACGGAAGTTATTGTTTTTTAATGCTTCCTTATATTAATTGTCCCCTCGATTAGTTGTTCAGCTTCACTTTTTATCAGTGCCTATTTGTGTCATCTGCGGAGGAGCGTTCTTCACATAGCGGTCGAACCAGGACAGCATTTCGTAAAGTACATGTTCCGTCGATTCCTTCGCTGTGTATCCATGGCTCTCGTAAGGAAGCATGCAAAGCCGAACTGTCTTCCCTATCCCTCGAAGAGCTTCGTAGAGCTTTTCCGATTGCATTGGGACGGTCCCGGGATTTTGATCTAACTCTCCGTGGATCAAGAGCAACGGCTCATTGATCTTGTCCGCCTGTAAGACTGGTGAGAGCTTAATGTATGTGTCGCGAGCTTGCCAAAAAGTGCGCCTCTCATTTTGGAATCCGAAGGGCCGCATGGTGTGGTTATAAGCACCGCTACGAGCGATACCTGCACGGAAGAGGTCCGAATAAACGAGTAGATTGGCCGTCATAAGTGCACCGTGACTATGACCTCCTACGCCGACTCGGCCAGGATCAGTTACTCCTAACTCAACCGCCTTATCAATAGCAGCCTTGGCATTAGCGACGATCTGTTCTGGAAAACTGTCATAGGCAGTCTCCGAAGGGCCTACAACAGGCATTGCAGCGTCGTCCAGGACGGCGTATCCCTGTAACAAAAAAAAGAGTTCAGAAGTGCCTCGAATGGTCGTGAACAACTGGGAAGATCCCTCAATCTGTCCTGCGACCCCTTGTTCAGTATAATCGAGCGGATAAGCC
Organism: Bacteroidia bacterium; assembly: GCA_041480425.1. Taxonomy (GTDB): domain Bacteria; phylum Bacteroidota; class Bacteroidia; order Bacteroidales; family VadinHA17; genus LD21. Next base: position 2,759 of record JBGOZX010000178.1, on the reverse strand, counting down.
CAAACCACAGTAGGCAGACGGGTTCCCGATTTGTATCCCGGTGGTAGATAAAGCATGAATGACAAAGGAACACCGTCCGCTCGTTTATAAGTCACAAGGCGCTTCGTGATACCACTGAGCTGAGGTGTAGGATTAGGAAACTGAGTAATCGCACGGATAGAGGATGACCATGAGGCTTCTCCCTGTGATGCCCCCTTCAATGGTTTCTTTGCCAGTGTCCGCACGAAAAAGTTGGGAGGATCGGTAGGCGATTCGCGTCGGGTGATAAAAGTCCCGGTAGAAGGATTCAGCCAGTTGACGAAGAACTCATAGCTTGAATGATCTGATCGGAAAAGACGCTCCGTTTCTAATGTGCGCAAGTTCAATCTGTCAAGGAAGGGGCGGTCTCCTTCAGGAGAGGAGCCATTACCATCAAGATAAATCCAATCATTCTGCTGCATAACTACCCAGTACCCTGTTTGTAATACTCGATAGACCGGGTAGCCAGGGTTCTTATATCGGTCGTCAGTGCTCATGTCCCAAAGCAGCCGGGGTGAAGCTGAACGGTCACCGGCATTTATGACAAAAGTGCGAGTCCAATGCCGATCAGGATCATAATCCGAAATAAGTATCCGTCCATCTTTCTCTATCCATTGAAGGTCGTTGAAACGTTGCTCAGTCTTGGAGAGTTCGACAGCGGTCATTCCAACCGGCTTGAGCAATATACGATCGCGATATGGTACTTTAGTTTTAGGATTACCACCGTCGAGAGCTTCAATCCACACAAGTGTTGCCGGTTCGGTAGGACGCCACATGTAATCTCGCGGGCCAGTTGGAACACCGTCGATTGGTACTTGTTCTGCAAGCGGTAAACTGGCCAGCTTTTCGGTTAACTCACCTTTTGTAGTCCAAACTTCATACTCTTTGGGGAACCTGTAATAAGCGCACAGATACGAATAAGGGCGATGAATGCGTTCCACTAACAAGTAATTCCCTCCTGGCGCTGGGGTTACTTGACTGAAGATATCGGGCTTACCTATTCTGGTAACGTCTCCCGATATTGCGTTCACTTGCGCAAGCTGAGAAAAGGTGTAGTAGTCGAATAGGTCCTCATCATAGGGATTCTTCAGAACATCCCGAGCCTCATAGGTGCTGCTTGCTGTTGAAACGCTTATGCTCTCTTGTATCTTCGGGCCTGGTGGGATGACAGGTGGCTCCGGAGGCGCACTGCGATCTGCAGGTAAGGTTTTTACGAGCAGAGTCTTTTGGTCCGGCATCCACTGAACCGCATATCCGAGCAGTGGATTGATGTGTAAACCGGGTATCTGCCGAGCTTTTTGGGTGGCAACATCCACTACCCATAGATCGACTCCGTTTAACGCCTCATTCGTAAACGCAAACATAGTTCCATCGGCGTTCCATCTCGGCTGGCCTATGCGGCGAACACTGGCAGGTAGAGCAATAGGAATCTCGATGCCATCGGAGATTCTTTTGAAGGTAAGATTAGTATAATAAAATATATAGCTGCGTTCAGCGTTTGTGCGCGGATTTATCCGGATGCCTGCTAAGCGAAGCATCGGCTCTGCGAGGTCAGAGATGGCTGGATAAATCATCGGCTGCGCGAGCACTATCATATTCCGAGTAGGACTCAAAAAGAGACTTGGCGGAAGCGGTGCGTTCAGGACATCTAGAATTTCCTGAGGCGGCTTTTCGTACTTTTGTTGGGCGAATGTGCATTGATCCCACAGAACGATAGCAAGAACTACAAACAGACAAAGAAATGTCTTAGTTTTCATGATTCCCTTCTTTTAGTTATGTTATGAAAAAGTAATTAGTTAAAACACACTTGTATTGTGGTCAATTAAGTAAAGTTACACTTTGCTTAAGTTGATGTCAATTTTATTTTCACAGGTTAATTATAGGCCTCTACCTGACTTGTATAAAAAATTCCAATTCACCTGAATAGTAGTGGATTTATAAAGCTGACAGAACTTCTGTAATTCATCGATAATAACTACTTGGATATACATTCTAAGTGTCACAGACGAGAAAAGATTAAAGAATCCATATGAAAGATTGATTGACACAATGTTCTGAAAAACTACTTCTATAATGAAGTTTTTATAGAAGTAAAAAGCCCCGGAGTGCTTTCCTAGGACTTAACTATCTGCATTGTAGAGAATCTCTACCGTGCTGAATATTTTAATTGAAATTATGAAATACCTCTTTCAAAACAAAAATCGTGACGAACTTATTTACTTTATTGTCCGTGTTGACGGTTTGTGCATTTTTATTTTAGTTTATTGTCAATCCTAAGTCTATCTAACAATTTAGGATTAAGTACATAATTATCGCATGTTGAATTTGTCAAGATTTTTAATTCATTAGATTTTAAACCATTTTCTTCTTGTGGGTCTTCGATGAAAATCCAATTGCTTCCTTGTGAAATGAATATTGACCAAAGAAATCCAATATAAACTGGTTTATCATCTAATTTTGCAACGAACATTCGCATATAACCGGCAAATTCAATTTCTGTTTTATTACTCCTTAATCCTAAAATAACTTTATTGTATATTGATGTATCATAATAAGCAATATTGCCATATGAAATGAATGGTTCATCGCATAGGACAATTGTATCTATATTAATTATTGCGTAATCTGTAGTAAAATCATCGACCAGATTATTTTTAGCTAAATAGAAATTCAAACCATCATTTGTTATTGGATTTCCATCTTTATTACAACTCACAAATTGAATGATCAATACAAAATAG
>JBGOZX010000177.1:0-8090 GCA_041480425.1 Bacteroidia bacterium | reverse complement strand
TGATGTGGGGTGCCAACCATCAGATGTTTTTCAAGGTTGCGCCACATGTAGTGAAGGGAGACTGTTGAGGCATTAAGAACTTTCAACCAATTATTATCCTCTTCTATGTATTCTGAAGGCTTAAGGCTACGGGCAACAGGGCTTAGTTATTTTCAGTTTCCAAAACATAACTCTTCAGCTTCTCCGAGAACCATGTTTTAAAGTTGCCATTATCATCTGAATAAACAAGAAAGGCCTCAAACTCAGGGTGATTGCGAAGGAACTCAATAGTCTTTTCTTTGCCCATTACCATGCATGCAGTTGCAATGCCATCAGCTGAAGCACAGTCATCAGCAATAATTGTTGCACTAAGTAACTGATTTTTTGCAGGATATCCGGTTTTGGGGTCAATAGTATGAGAATATTTTATTCCATTTTCAACATAGAATTTCCTGTAGTTACCCGATGTAGCAAGTGCTTCATCCTTAATCCGGATTATTGCCTGAAGATTACTTCCGGGTGAATTATTATTATCTTCCGGTCTGTCAATACCAATTCTCCATAATGCTCCACCTTTATCTCCTTTTGCCCTTACTTCTCCGCCAATCTCCACAAGGTAACTTTTAACCCCAAGACCATTAAAATATCTGCATATCACATCGACTGAATAACCCTGGGCAATTGCGTTAAAATCAAGGCTGATACGGGAATCAGTTTTAACTATCTCTCCATCCTTGACTTGTACCTTATCCATCCCCACAAGCATTAAAAGGCTGTCGCGTTTAGACTCAGTAAAGTTTTTATGAGCGTCAGGACCAAATCCCCAGGCTTTTACTAATGGCCCGACAGTTATATCGAAAGCGCCCCCTGTCAGTTCAGAAATTTCTTTTGACTTATTGAATGCTTCGAAAAAAAAAGAATCAGGAGCAACCTTTTCGTTACGATTTATTTTTGACAGGATCGAAGAATCCTTATATAGTGACAATGACATATCAAAATCATGAAGGATCTTTTCAACTTCGCTTCTTAACTCCTGAGGATTGAATTTACCAGAATTTTCAAAAACAATACTATATGTTGTACCTTGTATGAATCCTGTAAAACTGTCATAAACAGGCTTAGTGTTTTTACAGGAAAACAGTATTAATGTGCAAGAAATTAAAAATGTCAAGAATTTATTCTTCATATTATTACATGTTTGAGGTGTAAAAATAAAGTATTCTTTTAAAAGTCCACCACATCTCCCTGTTGAAACGGGATAGAGGTGATTAGATTAAGCGTTATATCCCGAAATCATCAAATGAGATGTTTTCAGCAGGTACACCAAGATCGTCGAGCATTTTGATGACAGCAACGTTCATTGCAGGCGGACCACAGTAATAGTACTCAATATCTTCAGGTTCCTCATGCTTACTGAGATAGTTATCAAGTAATACCTGATGTATGAAACCTGTTAATCCTGTCCATTTGTCTTCCGACAGGGGTTCTGACAGGGCAAGGTTAAATCTGAAGTTAGGGAATTTCATTTCAATAGCTCTGAACTCATTTTCATAAAATACTTCTCTGAGAGATCTGGCACCATACCAGTACGATACCTTACGCCCCGTTTTAAGAGTATGAAACAGATGGAAGATATGGGATCTGAGAGGGGCCATCCCTGCACCACCTCCTATATAGACCATTTCGCTATTTGTGTTTTTAATATGAAACTCACCATAAGGTCCTGATATTACAACTTTATCTCCAGGATTTCTTGAGAAGGTATAGGATGAACAAATCCCCGGAGGAACGTTCATAAACTGCTGTTTAACATTATCCCATGGAGGAGTTGCTATCCTGATATTAAGCTTGATAAGGTCCTGCTCAGCAGGATAATTGGCCATTGAATATGCTCTGAATGTCTCTTCTTTATTTTTTATTTTAAGATCCCACATTTTATAACAATCCCAGTCGCTCTTAAAATCGTCATCCACAATAAATTCCTTAAAAGTTGTCTCATATTTTGGAACATCTATCTGGATATATCCTCCGGGTTCAAAATTCAGCTTTTCACCATCAGGAAGTTTGACAACAAATTCCTTAATGAATGTTGCAACATTCCTATTGGATACTACCTCACATTCCCATTTCTTTATTTCCATGACAGATTCAGGAAGTTTTATCTTTAAGTCTTCTCTTATCTTAACCTGGCATCCCAGTCTCCAGTGGTCATGTTGTTCTTTCCTGGTAAAAAATCCTGTTTCGGTTGGTAAAATTGATCCACCCCCATCCGTAATCTGACATCTGCACAATCCACATGTACCTCCTCCGCCACAGGCCGATGGCAGGAAAATTCCATTACCCGAAAGTGTTGTGAGAAGATTTGAACCAGGCGATACGACAATTTCCCGATCATTGATACACAGGTTGACATCCCCCTTTGGTGAAAGTTTATCCCTTGCAACAAGAAGCATGCTGACAAGCAGTAAAATAATAAGGAGAAAGACTATAATGCTGAATAATGTCGTCCCGGCAGTAGTTATAGCTAAAATCATGATTCAAAATTATCTGTTAGAGTTTAATTCCCATAAATCCCATAAATGCAATTGCCATCAGTCCTGTAAGAATAAATGTAATACCCAGTCCTTTCAGAGGATCCGGCACATTGCTGTATCGCAATTTCTCCCTTATAGCAGCAATACTGACTATTGCAAACATCCATCCTATGCCTGATCCTACTCCGAATACAGTTGCTTCAACCACTGTCTCATATTCCCTCTCCTGCATAAAAAGAGCTGCACCAAGTATAGCACAGTTCACTGCAATTAGGGGAAGGAAGATCCCCAGGGAATTATATAATGCTGGACTGAATTTTTCAATTATCATTTCAACAAGCTGAACCATGGCAGCTATTACAGCTATGAAAACCATAAACGTAAGGAAACTAAGATCAACATCTTCAAATCCTTCGCCGAGCCAGATCAGGGCTCCCTTTCTCAGTACATATTTTTCAACAAGGAAATTTACCGGTACTGTAATTAAAAGTACAAAAACGACTGCTACGCCAAGTCCGATTGATGTTTTAACTGTCTTGGAAACAGCCAGGAATGAACACATGCCGAGGAAAAAGGCAAAGATCATGTTGTCAATAAAGATTGACTTTATGAATATATTTAAAAGGTTCTCCATAATACTTTTTTTCTATTTGTTTTCAATAAGACTTTTATTTCTGCTTCTCTGAAACCAGATTATCAGTCCGACAAAAATCAGTGCCATTGGCGGGAGAATGACCATTCCATTATTTTCATATCCTGAAGAATAGATTCCCAGCTTTAACATCACAGGGTACCCATAAATTGTACCTGATCCAAGTAATTCCCTGAAGAATGCTACTATAACAAGTATCAGCCCGTATCCTGCGCCATTTCCAAGTCCGTCGATGAAGGAAGGCCATGGTTTATTGCCCATAGCAAAAGCCTCGAGACGGCCCATCAGTATGCAGTTTGTTATGATAAGCCCGACAAAAACCGAAAGCTGCTTACTCACATCAAAGACAAAAGCCTTAAGGAATTGATCGACAAGTATCACCATCGTGGCAATGACCACCAGTTGTACTATAATCCTTATCCTGTCAGGAATATATTTCCTCATAGCCGCAATGACAACGTTTGACACTGCAGTAACTATTATAACTGACAAAGCCATAACAAGTGCCGGTTTGAGTTTTACTGTAACGGCCAGAGCCGAACATATACCCAGAACCTGGACTGTAATCGGATTATCCTTACCCAGCGGCGCCGTAAAGAGTTTTAAATTTTTAGCCGAGAATATCGGCTCTTTTTCCTGGTTGCTCATATGCTATTTTCTGTTTTTTAAGAGGTAATCATTATATTTTTTTATACAATCGAAAAGCATTTTTTCCAGGCCCTTGCTTGTTATGGTCCCTCCTGAAATTGCATCAACGCCATGAATGTCATCAGGTTTAGCTCCGCCTTTCAGAACATGAACCGAAACAAAACTCTCATTATCAAAAAGTTTCTTTCCCCGGAACATACTCTCAAACTGAGTTGTGTTAATCTCAGCACCCAATCCGGGTGTTTCTCCCTTATGATCAAAATTTACTCCATAGATTGTATTGAGATCCGACTTCAATGATACATAACCATAAATCGGACCCCACAGGCCTTTTCCCTCGACCGGAAGAATAATAACCTTTTCTCCGTCATCGGGAGAAGCATTGAAAACAGGAAGGTATTGCTGCTCAAGTGGTTTTTTCTGTTCATTCTTCAATACTACACTAAAAGCGTCAATTCCGTCAACAGGTTCTCCCCTTGAATTGAGAACAAAACTTTCTTTTATATACTTATCGTAAAGTTCTTCGGTTTTATCACGGGTGGCAGGCATTCCAATGGATTCGAGCATACTTTTCTTCTTCTCGATTTCCAGGTTTTTTTCCTGGGCAGGCTGGAGTAATGTGGCAGCCAGCGATAGCAAAGTAGCCACTGCAATCACCATCAGTGATGAAAATATAAATATATATTTGTTACTGAACTGCTTCATGTTACTAAGTTATTTGTTGCGATTTTAGCTCGTTTAAGTCTTCTCTTAATACTTGACTCTACAACAAAATAGTCGATCAGTGGAGCGAACAGGTTCATCAGAAGAATAGCCAGCATAACACCTTCCGGATAAGCGGGATTTACTACCCTGATAAGTATAGATAAAACGCCGATGAGGAATCCGTAAATCCATTTTCCTTTTTCTGTCTGCGCTCCTGAAACAGGGTCTGTTGCCATAAAAACAGCTCCAAAAGCAAAACCACCCATAACAAAGTGATAATAAAATGGCAACTCCATATATGAGTTAGCAGAAGCTGCATTAAGAAGCAGCCCCATACCCAATCCTCCGGCAAAAACACTCACTATAATTTTCCAGCTTCCAATACCAGTTGCTATCAGTATCACTGCACCAGTAAGTATTGCCAGGGTCGATGTCTCTCCCACAGATCCCGGAATCGTACCGATGAACATATTCATGAATGAAGGGAGTTTTGTTATTTCACCGGCAGCACACAGAGAAAGTGGTGTGGCTCCGGAGAATCCATCAATAATATTTTGTCCCGCTGTCAAGCCTTCAGTCCATACTTTATCTCCTGTCATCCATGCAGGATAACTGAAGAAAAGGAATGCTCTGGCCAGGAGGGCCGGATTGAAAACGTTCATCCCTGTACCTCCAAAGACTTCTTTCCCTAAGATAACTGCGAAGGCTGTGGCCATGGCAAGCATCCATAACGGTATATCTATAGGCATTATTAACGGAATAAGCAATCCTGTTACAAGGAAGCCTTCATTTATTTCATGACCGCGGATCTGGGCAGCAATAAATTCAATTCCTAGTCCTACACCATAGCTTACAATTATCAGAGGAAGAATCTTCAGGAAACCGAACCAGAATGCCCGAAAAAGAGCAGTCTCAACTCCGATTGATCTGAAATGCTGCAAACCGATGTTGTAGGCACCAAACAGAAGTGCCGGAATCAATGCAATTATAACAACCGTCATCGTTCGTTTAAGATCTAAGCTATCCCTAATATGCGATCCTTTAAAAGTGACCTTGTTGGGGACGAACATAAACGATTCGAATCCTTCAAATACAGAACGCAGTTTTGCGAACCTGCCACCTTCTGAATAATGGGGTTTTAGTTTATCTAACTTCTTTCTCAGGGAATTCATTATATTTTATTATCTCAGGTTACTAACTCATCTCTTTTATCATAAGATCCAGTCCTTTTCTGACAATAGACTGGATCTCAATTTTAGAAGGACAAATAAACTCACAGAGAGCAAAATCTTCTTCAGCTACCTCATAGATCCCCAGATTCTCCATCATGTCAATATCCTCGGCAAGGATAGCTTTAAAAAGCTGCATCGGATAAATATCCATGGGAACAACTTTTTCATACTGACCAGTTAAAACAAAAGCCCGTTCACCTCCATGGATATTAGTATCCAGTTTATAGCTCTTTTTCGGGATCAGACTGGAAGCGAAAGTCCGTGAAAAACTGAATTTATTGATCCCTGGGGCTGCCCATCCGAAAAATTCATAATAATCTCCTTCAGGAATCACTGTAACCTGTGAATCATAATACCCAAGAAAACCATTTGCTGTGATCTTAGACCCTGTAAGCACATTCCCACTTATATATCTCAGGTTACCTTGTTTAACATTATCTCTGACCATTGGGGTTACGGCACCTCCGGAAAGCATTTTATAATATTGAGGATGAATTACTTCTGATCCGGTTAATGCGACTATTCTTTCTGGTTTGTATATACCTTCCTCAAAAAGTCTTCCAATAGCTAAAACATCCTGAAGATTAATAAACCAGACTATGTCTCCTTTGTTAATTGGATTAAGATGGTGTATATGCACTCCAACATTGCTGGCCGGATGAGGACCCGAAAAATATGAGATTTCAACACCCGGATTGTTAATCAGTACCCTGGATGGTTTACCTTTACCATTAAGAACGAGATTGATCTTACCGTCGGTGAGCCTTGAGATGGCAGTTATACCGGTCTGGAAAAACGGAGCAGGTGAGTTGTCCATAATAAAATTATAATCGGGGGCTAACGGTGCGGTGTCAAATCCGGAAATAAAAATTGCCATTGGCACATCATGCGGCTTTGCAATGACATGATAAGGACGCTGCCGGACTGCAGGCCATAGACCTGAACCTAACAGATGCTCCTTAATTTTTTCTCTTGTGAGTGTAGCAGGATTTACTTTACCAAATTCAACAAAGCTGTTCCCTCCCTTTTCAACAACAACTTCCAGCATCTTTCGACGATCTCCTCTTTCTACTGATAAAACCGTTCCGCTGACAGGTGAGGTGAAAATTATTTCCGGACGGATCTTATCATGGAACAGAGGAGTTCCGGCCTGAACTATATCTCCGGCCTTAACCTTAAGTTTTGGTATGAGACCGGGAAAATCAACCGGCTTAACACCATAAAGAGCCGGATTTGCTTCTCCGGCCAGGACCTTTTCAGGTTCACCTTTTATTCTGATATCCAATCCTTTTTTTAATTTAATTGATGCGGACATTTTAATTTGCTAGTTTTTGAAATAATTAGAACAGACAGAATACTGTTAATTAATTAACAATTAAATACAAAAATTTAAATACGTAAAAACAATAGATATAAAGTGCTAAATACTATACAACAATTTTATAATTTTAATGTTCTAATAGTTCAGGAAAATATTTGCATGAATAAATTTTTAAAATTAAGTATTGTTTTCAATCTCTTCCTTACCTCCCTGCAGGCAAGTTATCCTGATTCATTGCTTTTCACAAACAGCGTTTTCGATGAAAATATAAAAACTGTTCAACTGTATAAAGAGGGATGGAATTTATCTTATCCGTTAATAAAGCTTAAAAGTAATGAAAGGCTGATCCTCAATTTTGATCTGATCGGAGATCAGATTGAAACATATTATTACACTTTTATACACTGTAATAAGGACTGGAAAAAGTCAGATATCATGTCAAATGAATATCTTGAAGGGTTCCCTGAAAATCCCATTGAGGAATACAAACCATCGTTTAATACCACAGTTAATTATATTCACTACAAACTTGTTTTTCCAAACGATAAGGCAGTTTTAAAGCTTTCGGGTAATTATATACTGATGGTATATCCTGATGATAATCCTGATAAACCTGTTCTTACCCAGCGCTTTATGGTTTCAGAAGATGCTGCAGAAATTACTGTAAATACTCACAGGCCCCAAATGACAAGCAATAACAATTCAAGTCAGCAGGTCGATTTCACAGTAAATTACTCTGCGATGAGCATAAATGATCCATACAGGAATATTTATTCATTTGTTCTGCAGAATGGCCGTTGGAATAATGCAAAACGCAATCTAAAGCCTGATTTTTTCGGAGACAATGAATTAAAATACAATTCATTATCTGAGAAAAACATCTTTGCCGGCGGCAATGAATACAGGTATTTCGATATAAAAAGCATCAGGTATCAGTCTGAGTATATCAAGAACATAGACTATTTAATATCTAATTACCATGTTTTCCTGTATCCTTCGGAGAACAGGGAATTTAAACC
>JBGOZX010000176.1:0-8137 GCA_041480425.1 Bacteroidia bacterium | reverse complement strand
GTTTTGTTAAAAGCATGTGTGAAATTAATAAATATTTTAATCACAGATTTTTTCCTGATGAAAATCAGTAGTTTGCAGGTATACTAGGAAAGAATTTTTAATAGCCAAAATGTCTTTTTGAAAAATTTTTATAAAAAATTTTAAAATTTATAATAAATTGCAAATAAGTAATTGATATAGAGATTATATAAGGGATTTTTTGGAATGATTCTCATCATTCTTATATACAAACGTTCAAGAAAAAATTTGTGGCAGATTTTGGCGGATTTTGTGGCAGATTCTGTGGCAGGACGCACAAAACCCCTTGATAATCAAGGGGTTTGAGAGGCCTAAGGGCGGTGCGGACGGGGTTGACCTCCTTTCAGTCGGTCGGGCCCTTTCCTCCACTGGTTATCCTACAAGAAAAACAAAAATGCTGCCAGGGCAGCATTTAACGTATTTTAGACCTTTCGCTTTTGCCAGCAAGCTGTCAACATTTCTGGTTTAAAATACTAAAGCCGCGCTTTCGCGTGGCTTTTTGTTTTTCTTGCGGTGCGGACGGGGCTCGAACCCGCGACCCCCGGCGTGACAGGCCGATATTCTAACCAACTGAACTACCGCACCATAATTTTTAAATAACTCATGCTCATATTCTAATCCCGATTCATCGGGAAACTACCGCACCAGTATTCAAATGCGCTGCAAAATTAAACGATTTTTTAATTCCTCAAAATGTTTCAAGAAAATATTAATGAAAAAATCTTTAAGTGAAAATCTCTTAAATTTAATGAAGTAAAAATAAATAATTGAATATCAATTTATTATATTCGATCTATGGAGAAATATTTTGATTTTGACTGCGTCGAGCTCTCCCGCTTAAGCGGGATCGGTTCTTCGCACCCTTTAGGGAAGGGGTAAACGAAGAAAATCAAAATAATTTTTAATATCCCATAATGCCATTTTCCTGAAAAAATGCGATTGTTTTAATTCAATTAAAATAATATTTATCAGACATTTACAGGTCTGAAAAAACTGAAATTAACTCCACCGTAATTGCGGTGTTCAAAGAATAAAACGTGACTGTTAAAACTAATGCTTCTTGGGTGCTCCAGAATAAGAAATCCATCCTCTTTTATAACTCCTGATTCAGTTACAAGCTCAGGTATCTCCTCCAGCCATCGCAACTCGTAGGGCGGATCTGCAAAGACAATGTCATATCTGAAAGTACAGGTTTTTAAATATGCCCTTACATCAATATGTACAGGTTTAATACTGGTGAAGCCTATATCATTTATTATTCGCCTGATACCGGCAATATGTCTCATATCTTTTTCAATAAGATGTATAATTGGCGCCCCGCGGGATGCAAACTCAAAACTTATACTTCCTGTTCCGGAAAACAGATCCAGAACACTAACAGATTCAAAATCAATACGATTATTCAGAATATTAAACAGACCTTCACGTGCTAAGTCTGTTGTTGGCCTTGCTTTAAGACCAGAAACCGGATTAATCCTTCTTCCTTTGTATTTGCCACCAATTATTCGCAATTTATAACACTGAAAAGATTAAGGAACCGGTGAAGGTCTGTATCGTTAAATACATAACTGAATGTAAAATTACCTGAAGGTTCAGCAAACTTTACATTCCTGACATAAATTGAGAAATTTGAGGACAGATCATTATATTTTTCCGTAAGACCGCTGAAAAAAATAGTCTCTTCCTGTTTAATGTCCATCTTTTTAAAAACATTCAGAACAAAATAAAGGATATCGGATATGTTTCTGTAATAGAATGTATTACAGAATTTTAATGTATTATGGTCGAAAACTATCAGATTGAAAAACTCCCTTTCTATATGGACATGAATATAATTACTACTCACACTTTTCCTGCTATGGGAAATATATTTGAACAAAGGTTTTAACTGATGGAGGAGTTGAACTTCCGGAAAAAAATTATTTAAAAGATCTTTAGTTTGTATTGGTATTGAGAATGTCAGAAATGTATCAGGTTCCGGAATTTTATTGCTCAGGATCACATTTCCTTCATCAATTATCTGATTGAAAGTGAAATATTCATCTTTTTTACCAGGATCAAACAAAGGTGCAGGAACAAGTGTGGATTTCGGTGAAGGGGTTATAATATTAACTTTTTTGTATCGCTTTGTCATAAAATCATCCATGCTAATGATTTCACTCAGCTTAGTTGCATCAAAATACTTGCTTTCATCAGGTTCAAATGACCGCAGCAGAACAAATTTATTCCTTAACGTATCGAGGATGCAAAATGAGAGACCATCACGACTAGCTTGAACAGATAAGTCATAGTTTTCTGTTGAGTTAATGTCAAGGGTCTCATCAAAGAGTTCCAGAAAGGGCATTTTTGAATGTTGTGAAGATTGGTTAAGTTTACGAACAAAATTAAAAAAAATATCCATGTAGCAATTTAAGTTGCTTTTAAAAGCGATGCGCGAAACCATAATATATAATCAGTTATGTAAGAACCTGGGAAATATCCCAACCGATCATCAGTCTGATACACTGAAAAAGATCGCCGGATTTATCTGTGAAAATAGTAATGATGTAATTTTCCTTATGACCGGATACGCCGGAACAGGTAAAACAAGTGTCATCAGTTCTATAGTAAAGACTCTGGATATTTTAAGAATGAGGTCTGTTCTTCTTGCGCCTACAGGGAGGGCTGCAAAAGTACTTGCATCATTTGCCGGCAGACAGGCCTTTACAATACATAAAAAGATATACAGGCAGAAATCATCAAAAGATGGCCTGGGCAGCTTTATACTCGACAGAAATCTTCATAAGAATACCTATTTTATTGTAGATGAAGCATCGATGGTCTCAAACAGTTCGGGTGATTCATCACTTTTTGGCAGTGGGAGAGTGCTCGACGACCTTATTGAATATGTTTACTCCGGAACAGAATGTAAACTTATCCTTGTCGGGGATACTGCCCAGCTTCCTCCGGTCGGATCGATCGTCAGTCCTGCTCTTGATCCTTCTGCAATTGGAGAATATGGGTTTGGTCTGATCTCTTCCGAATTAAAACAGGTAGTGCGTCAGAGTGAGACTTCAGGAGTACTCATGAATGCCACTCGCGTTCGTTTACAGATAGCAGAAAATAATCTTGTTCACCCGTCAATTGACTGCCTGCACTACAAGGATACTATAAGAATAACCGGAGAGGAGCTTATTGATGAGATCTCAACAGCTTATGGAACCTGCGGAATGGAGGGGACAATTATTGTTGTGAATTCAAATAAACAGGCAAACCGTTATAACCAGGGAATCCGTAACAGGATATTCTTCAGAGAGGAGGAAATAAGCCCGGGCGATATGGTTATGGTGGTGAAAAACAATTATTTTATTATTGAGGAAGAAGAGGATGGCGCAGGCTTTATTGCAAACGGAGATATTGCTGAAGTAAAAAAAATCAGGAAATATGAGGAGAGATACGGATTCCGTTTTGCAGATATGGTTCTGAGGTTTGCAGATTATAATCTGGAAATCGAATCGAAGGTGATGATGGATGTTCTTCATCTTGACACACCTGCTTTGCCTTCAGAGAAAAACAAGGAGCTGTTCCAGAGTATTCTGGCTGATTATCTGCATTTTAAGACAAGAAGGAAACAATATGAAGCTGTGAGGAATGACCCCTATTTCAATGCTCTTCAGATAAAATTCGCTTATGCTGTTACTTGTCACAAAGCCCAGGGTGGACAGTGGGAGAGGGTCTTTATTGATCAGGGAATGTTCAACAGGAACGAAATTACTATTGACTACCTCCGTTGGTTTTATACAGCACTTACCCGATCGACGGATAAAGTCTACCTTGTTAATTTTGCGGAAGACTTCTTTAGTTCCCACTGATTAAGAAAAAGGCGACTGGCTGCGGGCGTCAGCTGCCAGGTAGTCACCGCCAAGGTTGAAAAAATAATAATTAATAAGTATAAGAATTAAATCCAACTTGCTATAAATCAAATGTATGAAATTCAATGTTTTTTCAACTCATGTTGGATTGTTTTTAGAGAAGAGGCTTCAAACTATCAAAAAATATTTGTAATTTGTTATCCTATTTGGTAACCGATTGACCCGGTTTAGTCTTTCGAGCATTTTACCTTGGGATAAACCCTGAAGACTGCAATAAAGGATTATTTAAAAATTCATCTTAAAAATATTTTTAATTCGAAATCTTTTTTTAATCCTTCTTAATGAATTGAATAATTATCAATTTGAAAAGAAATAGTTGTTTGATCAGTAAAAAAATCATAAAATCTTGAATCTATTTATCATTAACTATAAACTAATCCAATGAAAAAGTCCGGCCTGTTGATTTCAATCCTTTTTGCGATTTCATTTTACTCCTGCACTGATAAGGACAAATCGTCCGCAGATAAGGGGGTAAAGGTAATGGCTTATTATTATCCCCACTGGGAGAATTTCAATCCTGAAACTCTTCCCCTGGACAAGCTGACCCATATTATTTACTCCTTTACCGAGGTGATCGGCAATGAAATGAAATTCGCGAATGATTCATCTGCCATAATGCTGAAAAAGCTGGCAGAACAAAAGAAAAAGCACCCGCACCTTAAGGTGATGATCGCCTGCGGAGGCTGGGGAGGATCCGGTGGTTTTTCAGAAATGGCCCGGTCCGCTGCGAACCGGAAAAAATTCGTCGAAAGCGCTGTCCGGTTTATAAGGGAATTTGATCTTGACGGGCTGGATATTGACTGGGAATATCCCGGTATGGAAGGTATCGGAAATCTGTATATTCCTGAGGATAAGGAGAATTTCACATCATTAATGCGCGAGTTAAGGGAAGCAATGAATGAAATCGGAAAAGATCAGGTTCTGACTTTTGCCGCAGCAGGATGGGAACGTTTTTTTGATCATATCGAACTCGATAAGGTCATGCAATATGTCACTTATATGAATATAATGTCCTATGACATGGCAGGCGGGGAAGACCCTTATACTGCCCATCATACCAACCTGGGCTGGGTGAAAAGGGAAGATATTGAAGGAACCCCGGCCGCAACCAAAATCAAGGAAGAGGGAGATTCCACTAAACCCTGGTCTGCTGAAAAGATCATATCTTTTTGTATGGAAAAGGGAGTCAAGCCCGGCCAGATTGTGATCGGGGCAGCTTTTTTCGGCAAGGGATGGATGGGTGTTCCCCCTGAAAATAACGGATTGTACCAGTTGAACAGGGGACCATGGACCGGGTCGGGCCGTTATTCATCGATCCGTGAAAAATATGAAGATAAGAACAATTTTGTCCGCCACTGGGACCCTGTTGCAAAGGCACCCTATTTATATAATCCCAAAGACAGTATTTTTATCTCTTATGAAGATACGGTTTCCATCAGACTAAAAACGGAATTTGCCGTTAATACCGGACTGGCTGGGATCATGTTCTGGCAGCTCGGAAGTGACACAGACAAAGACGGCCTGGTAGATGCCATTTATGCTGAAAAAATGAAACTTAAAAAAAATTGACAAATGATTCCGTATAGAAAAATCAGGTTATAAAATATTTTTTCGATTTTAATACTCTTTGATCATGAAAACAATTTACAATTCAAAATTCAAGGTTTTACTAACTTGTCTTGTCCTTACTGCCCGGTATTTATTTCCTTTAAATATTATGTCGCAGGATGTTCAGCAAACAGAGGCCCGGCTGATGAAACAGGCCGGAGAAAATATCGAGAAATACCGGAAGGGTGACGTAACTATCCAATTCAAAACACGGGATGGCAAAATGATCAGAAATGCACGGGTAGAGATCCATCAGAAGACCCATGATTTCCTGTTCGGGTGTATTATTTTCGATCTCATCCGCAATGAGAATAATTACAAGGAAGAACTGTTTAAAGCAAGATTTAAAAATATATTCAATCTTGCCGTATTTCCTTTTTACTGGCCAGGATACGAATCAAGGCAGGGATTTACCCGGTGGGAGGACATGCTCCCAACCATCGACTGGTGCAAGGCTAACGGGATAACCACAAAAGGTCATCCCCTGGTCTGGGCCACAAAATCCGGGACTCCGCAATGGCTGACCGGGTATACCGTTGAAGAAACGGAAGAACTCCTGAAAACCCGGGTAATTAACATCACAGCAGGATTTCGCGATAAGATCGAATTATGGGATGTGGTGAATGAGCCGGTTAATGTGAAGACATGGAAACATAAGATGCAGAACTTCAGTGATGAGAATGACTGGAGTGTCACGGATACTATTCCCCTCATCGCAGATTATGTTGAACAAGCGCTGCAATGGGCGCATCAGGGGAATCCAAAGGCTACCTTAATGATCAACGAATACAGGACTCTTGCCGACAAGGATGTACGAAAACGGTATGATGACCTGCTGGCTGAACTTAAAAAAAGGAATGCTCCTTTGTCAGGAATGGGGATCCAGGCACATGAACCGCGACAGGAATGGTTCTCCCCGGAGGAGGTATGGAAAACCTTTGACCTTTATTACCGGTTCGGGTACCCGATCCATATCACTGAATTTCATTTTCAGTCATCTGGTGTTCCAATAACAGGAGGCTGGCGGACAGGTTCATGGACACCGGAAGCTCAAACCGAATTCACCGAACAATTTGTAAAATTATGTTTCGGGCATCCGGCAGTTGCCTCCATCAACTGGTGGGGGTTTTCCGACCGCAATATCTGGCTGCCGGGGGGCGGATTGGTGGATGAGGAATATCGTCCAAAACCGGTTTATATTATGCTGGATAAGCTGATCAACCAAACCTGGAAAACTAATACCTCCCTTCAGACCGATAACCAGGGAACAATATCCTTCAGAGGATTCTTTGGTGAATATGAAATCACCTTAAATACCCTGGATGGAATGACCCGTGTGTTATCTGTTCATGTAAGCAAAAACGAGGAAAATAAGTGGGTATTTATAATAGATGGTTATAACTAATAATATGACATACAGGTCAAAATTCTATATCATTAACCTCATGTTAAAGTGATTAAATATATGTCCGGTTCAAAAATTATTTCCGCAACATCGATTTCAAGAAGGAATTTTTTAAAATCGACATCCGCTGCCCTTGCGTTAGCTTCTGCTCCTGGCCTTGAATCTTTCTTCAAAGGTAAAATACAACGAAATAAGATGATCCTGTCTTTTTACATGGATGATACCAATCCGGAAGTGGTAAAGGCAGAAGCGTATAAAGATTTCCTTGATTATTGTCAGGCCAATGGGATCAAAGGTGAATCAAGTGTTATTCTTGGATATAATGGTAAATCCATGGTCCGAAGACCTGATGATAACCAGCGAATTTTTCTCGGACAGGCAAAACAATCCTATATAAAGGGAATTGACTCGCACATGGAAATCATGACTCATCATGAATTATTCGATTTTAAGGCCGGCAGAAAAAAGGAAGAAGGGATACACGAGGGATTATGGCTTCATGAACCTGGAGTAACGGTGGAGGAATACCAGAGTTATTTTTCAAATATACTTGCTGAAGCTGAGACATCCGATATAAAATTTACCGGGTTGACGTGGCCGGGATGCAGTTGCGATGCCTGTACAAGACGGTATGCAGAGTTAAAAAGTTCGGGTCCTTTGAATTTAAACAAGGCCGTCTTTGAGGCTCTTTTAAACCTGGCGAGGGAGGGAAAATTCAGGAGCCGGGTACTTTCCGTTTTTTACGAATCAAGTGAAACTGAATTCGGGATTTTCCGGAAAGCAGCAGATGGAAAATCTGGCGTATATGACCTGATGCCCAATGCTGAAGATCATTTTGGGATTTGGGAAAATTCGCCTGAACATGTGGACCCGGATTATTATATTTCTGAAGACGGTAAATCCGGTATCATATTACGCCATCTTGAAAATAAAGCCCCGTATTGTATGTGGTACATGCACTGGCAGGGAGTGAATCCGGAAAATGGGGTAGGCTGGGAAGCGTTTAAAACAGTAACAAGTCGGATCAGACGGTATTTGAATAACCAGGTAGCCTGGATGCGGCCGGGTGATATCGTAACATCCTATCACGATGCCGGCAGCTGGAACTTCGCAGAAGATCTTTAGAATTATCGTAAATCCTGAATAACCATCTACTGGTGTGCTTTTTTAAAGCTTGCCAGACATTTACTAACTT
>JBGOZX010000175.1:0-8193 GCA_041480425.1 Bacteroidia bacterium | reverse complement strand
AATTATTTAATTTTAAACCTCTGTTCCGTTTTGTCGGAAGTTAATTTAACCCCTTCCTCAAAATCATTTACCCTTACAATGACCATATTTGCCTGATCTTTATAAAGACTGGTCATAATAAGGTTTTTAACGGTGATAGATCTTATTCTTTTGACTGAACTGAATATCAGGTTCATATTTAGTTCACCATCCGATAGTTTTACATCACCAAGCTTCCCTGAAAGCAGTTGATCGTTGACATATATGTTGATTCTGTCATTAATATATTTTACCATGGCATCTCTTGTACGGGGGTCAGTGCCTGAAAAACCCGGGTTTCCCTTGTTTTCACTTTTTAACCCGGAATCAAGTAAAAAATCATCATAATATATCTTCAAAAATACATTAAAAGAAACCACTTCCGGGGCATAATCGACACTTAAAAGAGAAACATGTACCGGATGGGTTATCAGCATTATTGAAAAAAGCAAGGTTTTTACCATCAATCTCTGGTTTATGGCATAAAATATATCAACAAAAATCAGACCAATAATACCTGTTCAATCCTTTATACTAACACGGTCCTTCAGATATTCCACTGATCCTACTTCAATAAATGAAAAACCTGATCCTCCCGAGAAATTACCGGCAAGAACAACAATTAAATCTTTATCCTTAAGATCATGTGCTTTTGTAAGGTTTTTCAGGGCAATGTCGATAAAATGATCAATGGATTTTTTTCGCTCCTGGTAACTGGCATAAACTCCATAGGAGAGAGCCAGTTCCCTCATTGTTCCTGGTGAATAGCACTGTGCAAGTATCAGGTTATACCCCCTGTAAGCTGCCATGTCCCTGATTGTTCTGCCTCCGGTAGTATCTGCAATAATTCCTCTTGCGCCGATTCTGACAGAAGTTTTAACTGCAACTTTTGCCAGGTAGGCGGATATTTCACCTGTCACAGTTACTGAAGGAAGCTCAAGAAATTTCTCCTTATTGTTTTCCACCTCAAGGGCAACTTTAGTCATAGTTCTTACAGCTTCAACAGGGTATTTACCATTGGCTGTTTCTCCGCTCAGCATTATGGCGTCGGTCTGTGAATAGATTGCATTTGCGATATCACTTACTTCAGCCCGTGTTGGCCTTGGATTGGTTATCATCGAATGAAGCATTTGAGTCGCTACAATTACCGGTTTCCTGCATGTTATGCACTTCGAGATGATCATACGCTGGATTCCGGGAATTTTTTCATATGGGATCTCGATGGCAAGATCACCCCTTGCTACCATTATCCCATAGACATTCTCAATAATCTCGTCAATATTCTCGACGCCCTCCTGGTTTTCAATCTTGGCAATAATCTTAATCGGACTATTATATTTATCAAGGACAGCCTGAACATCAAGAACATCCTGTTTCGACCTTACAAATGAATGGGCAATAAAGTCAATATTGTTTTTAACGGCCATTTCAATAAAAGTCTTATCTTTTTCCGTGAGAGAAGGCAGACAGATTTTTACACCCGGTATATTAACACTCTTCCTGGCGCTCAGTAATCCGTCGTTTTCAACAGTACATTCCAGTATTTCACCAATTCTTTTTTCAGCCTTAAGCTCAATTTCACCATCATCAATCAGTATAAGTGATCCCTCGGGTATATCTGATGCAAAAGACTTATAGCTCACAAATATGGTCTCAATTGTAGTCGTTTTACCCGGATCACCGGAAATATATATCCTGGAGCCTTTTTTAAGCTGAATTGGAGTATCACAGGCTGTTGTGCGTATTTCTGGACCTTTGGTATCGATGAGAAGGGCTATTCTGTCAGAAACTTCACGGGCATTATTTATGATCTGTAGAGCACCCTCAATGTTAAGATGTGCCGAGTTGATCCTTATGACATCCATACCCTCATCAAAAAGCTCTCTTATGAACTCAGTATCACATCTTTTATCTGAAATTGTAGCAACAATTTTTGTTCTCTTCCTGGTCATAATTTATTTACTCTGTTTATTACCTTTTGAGATAAGAGCTTCTGTAGCAAGCCTGTAGCCATCAAGGCCAAATCCAATTATACTGCCGGCACAATACCTGCCCACCAGACTTGAATGACGGAACTCCTCCCGTGCTGAAATATTGGTAATGTGAACTTCAATAACTGGTGTTTTAACTGATGCAACTGCATCAGCAATTGAAACGGAGGTATGAGTATAACCTCCCGGATTAAGAATAATTCCGTCAAAAGAAAAGCCGGTCTCATGGATCATGTTTATTATCTCGCCTTCAATATTCGATTGAAAATAATCAAAGACTATTGTTGGATAAAGCGATCTGAGAGTGACTAGCCAATCTTCAAAAGACGCAACGCCATATTTTTCAGGCTCCCGCTTCCCAAGAAGATTAAGATTAGGACCGTTAATAATTTGAATTCTCATTCGCAACAATTTTTCGACAGTTAATGCGGTAAAATTAGCTAAAAAATATTAATGAATTGAATGATGGTCCACTTTGCTTTTTAATTGGAGAACTTAGACTCTAATTATTATTTTAATTAATTAATATGTTGTATTACTTTGTGTTACTTTGTGATGTACTTTGTGGAACTTGGTGGTAAAAAAATAACCACAAAGGAGCACCAAGGATATCGCAAAGGTTCACAAAGTAATAGATAAAAAATTTATAAAATATCAATTAATGAGCCTGACCTGGAAGCAATCATTCAAAAACTTTGAAAATTTTCTCAGGCTTGAAAAATCGCTGTCTGAAAATAGTATTGAAGCCTATTTGAATGATGTACAGAAGCTTGAGAATTTCTTCTCCGAAACTTTAAGGGATGTTTCTCCCTCATCGGTGACTTATTCTGATCTTAAGGGGTTCCTGAATTGGTTTAGTTCCGATAATCAAAATGCAAGAACCCAGGCGAGAGTTCTTTCAGGTATCAGGGCTTTTTTTAAATTTCTGCTTATCGATGGAGAAATTAATGAAAACCCTGCCTCCCTGATTGAATCTCCGAAAATAGGGTTAAAACTCCCTGAAGTACTGTCAGTAAATGAAATCGACAGGATGATCGGGGTTATCGACCTGACTAAGCCAGAAGGGCACAGAAACAAAGCAATAATTGAAACGCTTTACGGATGCGGCCTTCGAGTGTCAGAACTTGTCAATCTGTGTCTGACCGACATTCATTATGAGGAAGGTTTTGTCATTGTTACGGGAAAGGGCAATAAACAAAGGCTTGTTCCAATAAGTAACAAAGCGCTTAAAGAGATTGATATATATAAACAGGTAAGAAACAGATTAACTGTAATTTATGATCAGAACATACTGTTTCTTAACCGCAGGGGAAGGAGGCTTACAAGAGCTATGATTTTCATAATTATTAAGGATCTGGCTGCAAAAGCCGGGATCCTGAAAAACATAAGTCCTCACACTTTCCGGCACTCTTTTGCGACACATATGATTGAAGCCGGTGCTGACCTGAGAGCAGTGCAGGAAATGCTTGGGCATGAATCGATTCTGACAACCGAGATATATACTCATATCGACAGAAGTTTTTTGCGTGATACCTTAATTATGTTCCACCCCAGATCGTGAAAAGTGATCACGTTTCAGAAATTCAATTTTATGTACTACCTTTGCACCTTATTTTGCAAAACCTATAATTTTAAGTTTATTTCAAATTCATAAAGTATGTCAAAAGTAAAAAGAGTTTACTCCTTTGGAGGGAAAACTGCAGAGGGTAAAGCAGATATGAAAAACCTTCTTGGAGGAAAAGGTGCCAACCTTGCAGAGATGTGTCTCCTGGGATTACCTGTTCCTGCCGGTTTCACTATCACAACAGAAGCATGTAACGAATACTATCAGAACAACTGCACTCTTCCAAAAGACCTTATGCCGGAAGTATGGGCAGCCATGAAAAAGACAGAAGAGACAATGGGGATGAAGTATGGAGATCCTAAAAATGCATTACTTGTTTCATGTCGTTCAGGTGCCCGTAAGTCGATGCCCGGTATGATGGACACTGTACTTAATATCGGACTATGCACAGAGACCATCCCCGGTTTTCTTAAAAAGACTAATAATCCCCGCTTTGTATGGGACTCATATCGTCGTCTGATCATGATGTATGCAGATGTCGTAATGGAAAAAGCCGAGGGAATTGAACTTGGAGAAGGAAAAAGTATCCGCAAGCAGCTGGATGAAATGCTTAATGAATTTAAGAAAAAGAAAGGTTATAAATCAGATACTGAGATATCAGCAGATGAGCTTAAAGATCTCTCAGAAAAATTTAAGAAGAAAGTAAAACAGGTTCTTGGCAAGCCATTCCCTGATGATGCAAAAGAACAGCTTGAAGGAAGTATCAAAGCTGTATTTAAAAGCTGGAATGGTAAAAAAGCAGTTTCATACCGTCGTATCGAAGGAATTCCTGATGACTGGGGTACTGCAGTGAACGTTCAGGCAATGGTATTCGGGAATATGGGCGATTCATCGGCCACAGGTGTTGCATTTACCCGTAACCCTGCAACCGGCGAAAACCTGTTCTATGGTGAATGGCTGGTAAATGCTCAGGGAGAAGATGTTGTTGCAGGAATACGTACCCCGAGCCCTCTGAATAATGATACTAAGAACGAACAGAATAAACATCTGAAAAGCATGCAGGAGGCAATGTCCAGGACATATAAGGAACTAAGCGATATTCGCAATATTCTTGAAAAGTCATTCCATGATATGCTTGATATTGAGTTTACAATTCAGGAAGGCAAACTATATATGTTGCAATGCCGTGCCGGTAAAAGAACTGGTACCGCAGCACTGAATATGGCAATGGACATGCTGAAGGAAAAGCTGATTGACGAGAAGACAGTTGTTACACGTGTCGACCCTGCTCAGCTTGATGAACTTCTTCACCCTATTTGTGATCCTAATGCAGAGAAAAAAGTTAAACCAATCGTAAAAGGGTTACCTGCCGGTCCGGGTGCTGCAGTTGGTAAGATTGTCTTTACCGCTGAGGATGCTGTAGCGTGGTTCCGCAAAGGCCAGAAAGTTATTCTTGTTCGCGAAGAGACTAATCCTGAGGATGTTGAAGGTATGCGCGCTGCCGAAGGTATTCTTACTGCACGTGGTGGTATGACCTCTCATGCTGCTCTTGTTGCACGCGGTTGGGGTAAATGCTGTATTGTTGGTGCAGGTGCACTTCATGTTGACGCTGCAAAAAAATTAGCTAAAATAACAGGTTCGGAAATAGTTATAAAAGAAGGTGATGTCCTTACACTTAACGGTACAAAAGGTAACGTTTATACAGGTGCAATTACTCTTATGGATGCTACTGAGAATCCCCGCTTCCAGAGCTTCATGAAGATAGTCGACAAGTTCCGTAAAATGGGTGTCCGCACCAATGCCGAAACACCTGAAGATGCAATTATTGCACGTAACTACGGTGCGGAAGGTATCGGTCTTTTCCGTACAGAGCACATGTTTTATGGCAAAGGATCTGAGGTTCCGTTATTCCTTCTTCGCAAAATGATCCTTAGTGCAAATGAAACAGAGCGTCGTAAAGCTCTCAACGAACTGTTTGCTCATGTTAAAAAAGATATGAAAGCCACAATGGCTGCTATGGACGGATTACCTGTTACATTCAGGCTTCTTGATCCCCCTCTCCATGAGTTTGTACCACAGGGTGCAGAAAAGCAGGAAGAACTGGCTAAAGCCCTTGGTATTAAAAAAGAAGATATTGCCAAGCGTGGTGAAGCTTTGCATGAATCAAACCCGATGATGGGTCATCGCGGTGTCCGTCTGGGAATCACATTCCCTGAAATATCCGAGATGCAGATCCGTGCAATATTTGAGTCTTCATTAGAACTTATAAAAGAAGGAAAGAAACCTCATCCGGAAATAATGGTTCCTGTTACCTCTGATGTTGCGGAACTTGATTACACAAAAAAAGTTGTTGATACAGTATATGAGGAAGTCTGCAAGAAATTTGGTGTAAAAGAGATTGAATACAAATATGGTACAATGATTGAAATACCACGTGCTTGTCTTCTCTCCGACCGTATGGCAAAAAATGCTGAATTCTTCTCATTCGGGACAAATGACCTGACGCAGATGACCTTTGGCTTCAGCCGTGATGATACCGGTGGATTCCTTCATGATTATCTCGACAAAAAGATCTTAGCTGCTGACCCGTTCCAGACAATTGATCAGGATGGTGTCGGTCAACTTATCAAAATGTCGGTTGAGAAAGGTCGTGCAACCAGACCGGATCTTAAAGTAGGTATCTGCGGCGAACAGGGTGGTGATCCTGCTTCAGTAGAATTCTGCTATAAGACAGGTTTGACTTA
This sequence comes from Bacteroidia bacterium, assembly GCA_041480425.1. Taxonomy (GTDB): domain Bacteria; phylum Bacteroidota; class Bacteroidia; order Bacteroidales; family VadinHA17; genus LD21. Next base: position 1,876 of record JBGOZX010000175.1, on the reverse strand, counting down.
TGTCAGCTGCTCTCCGTTCAGAGTACCGATAGCCAGGCTGGCAGCAGCACAGGCCGCAGTTAAATACGGGAAATAATTGTCAGTTTAATAAAAATTTGAAAGGGCACCCAACCGGATGCCCTTTTACTTTTCATATCTGCCCCAAAAAACTATGCTGACACTTAAACCATATGTATGACCCTTGAAAATAATATCACCCTATCTCTCTGGAGTATTATATTAAAAAATTTGAATTATTTTGGACAAGCATTCAGGCTAATTATTTGATATCTTTGGAACCTCATAGCCTGACACAAAAATTATAGACATGCTTACCTGTGAAGACTTAAGAAAATATGGTATTGAAGAGATAAAAGAAATAATCTATAATCCTTCCTACAATCTGCTTTTTGCCGAAGAGACCAGACCAGGACTCAGTAAATATGAAAAAGGAATCATTACAAGACCAGGTGCAATTTCAGTTGATACCGGGATTTTTACTGGCCGTTCACCAAACGATAAATATGTAGTTCTTGATGAAAAGACAAAAGATTCAGTGTGGTGGAAATCTGACAAGGCAAAAGTATCAAATAACAAGCCAATAACGGTTGAGATATGGGAACATTGCAAAAATCTGGCTGTCAGGCAGCTTTCAGGTAAAAAGCTGTATGTTGTCGATTGTTTCTGTGGAGCGAATACAAATACCCGGCTTGCTGTCAGATTTGTACTTGAAGTTGCATGGCAGGCACATTTTGTGAAAAACATGTTTATCAGACCTGAACCTGAAGAGCTGGAAGATTTTAAACCTCAGTTTGTAGTACTCAACGCCTCCAGAACAACCAACCCTGATTGGAAAAAACAGGGACTAAATTCTGAAAATTTTGTTCTCTTCAACCTTACTGACGGTATGGTTGTGATAGGTGGTACATGGTATGGCGGAGAGATGAAAAAAGGTATCTTCTCAATTATGAATTACTACCTGCCACTCAAAGGGATAGCTTCAATGCACTGTTCTGCTAATGTGGGTATTAAAGGAGATGTTGCTATATTCTTCGGACTCTCGGGAACAGGAAAAACGACTCTTTCTACCGACCCTGAAAGGGCATTGGTAGGTGATGATGAACATGGTTGGGATGATGATGGTATTTTCAATTTTGAGGGAGGATGTTATGCAAAATGCATTAAACTGAAGAAGGAAAATGAACCCGATATTTATAATGCTATCAGACGTGATGCGCTACTTGAAAACCTGGTTGTCCTTTCTGATGGGACAATTGATTTTAACGACGACTCAAAAACTGAAAATACCCGGGTTTCATATCCTATTTATCATATTAATAACATCGTAAAACCTGTATCAAAAGCGGGTCATGCAAAAAAGGTAATCTTTCTTTCAGCGGATACATTCGGGGTTTTACCTCCGGTAAGCCGGCTAACTGAGGAACAGACAAGATACTATTTTCTCAGTGGTTACACTGCAAAGGTAGCAGGTACTGAAAGAGGGATTGCTGAGCCGGTTCCATCATTCTCGGCATGTTTTGGTGCTGCTTTCCTGATGCTCGATCCAATTATTTATGCCTACGAGCTTACCAAAAAGATGAAACTGCATAATGCTGAGGCGTGGCTAGTGAACACAGGCTGGATGGGAGGTCCATATGGCATTGGTAACAGAATTGACCTTCCTGCTACACGTCGTATTATAAATGCAATACTTAACGATTCTATTTTAAAATGTGAATTCAACACCCTTCCTGTCTTTAATTTAAGTATACCCTCCAGGATAGATGGTGTTGACAGTAATCTCCTTGACCCGGAAAAAGCCTGGAATTCACCGGTTAAATGGCATATTGCAGCAACTGACCTTGCGCTGAAATTTATTAATAACTTCAGCAAGTTT
>JBGOZX010000174.1:0-8238 GCA_041480425.1 Bacteroidia bacterium | reverse complement strand
CTTGCTGCCTTAAACAGAAATGTGTCGTGTTTGTAATTTGTTATATATCAGAAACATACTTGTTTGTTGTTGCTCATAATGTAGGTTTTCTTAAACTGTTTGCCGGTTTGTGATTATTCTTTCCATCACAAATAATTGGATTTAATAATTCAATCCCCATCCATACAGATATTCATGATAAATGACAAACTAATTAATCCGGACAGCATTGTAGTTGTCGGAGGATCAGAAGACCTTTTAAAACCAGGCGGTAAAATCCTGAAAAACATAATTGACGGTAATTATTCCGGAAACCTGTACGCGGTAAATCCAAAGCAGAATATTGTCCAGGGGATAAAATCTTACAGGGACCTGATTGATATTCCCCCGACTGATCTTGCAATACTTGCAGTTCCGGCAAAGTTCTGTTACAAGGTTGTAGAGATTCTGACAAGAGACAAGAATACCAAAGCTTTTATAATAATTTCTGCAGGTTTCAGTGAAGCAGGAGAGGAGGGAAGAAAGCTTGAAAAAGATATTGTTGATCTTGTCGAAAATTCCGGTGCATGCCTTATTGGCCCCAATTGTATTGGAGTTGTAACCCAGGCTTATCATGGTGTTTTCACAACACCGGTACCAAGACTTAGCAGTATAGGCTGCGATTTTGTTTCAGGGTCAGGAGCCACAGCACTTTTTATAATCGAATCAGCCCTGCCCAAAGGGTTAAGCTTTTCAAGTGTTTTTTCTGTAGGTAACAGTGCTCAGACAGGTGTCGAGGAGGTTCTTGAATACTGGGACACAACCTATGATCCGGAAAAAAGCTCTCCCATCAAATTAGTCTATGTTGAAAGCATTCCGAACCCTGATAAGTTATTGCATCATGCCTCCTCCCTCATCCGGAAAGGTTGCAGGATAGCAGCAATTAAAGCAGGTACCACGGAAGCCGGTAGCAGGGCAGCCTCCTCTCACACAGGAGCCATGGCTTCATCTGATTCGGCAGTTGAGGCATTATTCCGTAAGGCCGGAATTGTCCGCTGCACTGGCCGGGAGGAACTAACCACAGTTGCATCTGTATTTATGCATAAACCTCTTAAAGGCAGAAATATAGCTATTATTACTCATGCCGGTGGTCCTGCTGTTATGCTTACAGATGCTTTGTCGGCAGGCGGTATGAATATACCAAAGCTGACTGGTGAAAATCATGATAAGCTGCTTGCCATGATGAACCCGGGGGCATCAGCGATCAATCCTATAGACATGATAGCTACAGCAACAAATGAACAGCTGGATAAGGTTATTGAATATGTTGATAAGCAGCTTCCATTGATCGATGGAATGAGTGTCATATTTGGCAATAACGGATTAAATGACATGGTTGAGATATATGATCTGCTGCATAAAAAGATCCAGGAATGCGATAAACCATTGTATCCAATATTGCCATCAATATCAAGTTCTTACAGAGAGCTGGAATACTTTCTCAATAAAGGACATGTTAATTTTCCCGATGAGGTTGTACTGGGCCGGGCTCTTACTAAAATATCAAATACCCCATATCCTGCTGAAGAGAAGATTTTTCTTGAGAATATTGATGTGCCTTTGATAAGGCGAATAATAGATAATTCTCAGAATGGATACCTGGAACCGGCAGCTATACATCAACTTCTCACCGCTGCCCATATTCCGATTGTCAAAGAAGCAGTAGCTTCAACGAAAAGAGAACTTATAAACCTGGCTGGAAAAACAGGATACCCGTTAGCTTTGAAAGTCGTTGGTCCTGTACATAAATCCGACGTAGGGGGTGTTACCCTAAATATAAAATCGCAGAAACACTTGGAGGCGGAATTTATCAGGATGAAAAAAATAAAAGGTGTAAAAGCAGTAATGGTTCAGGAAATGCTTTCAGGTACCGAACTTTTTATCGGAGCCAAATATGAACCACGGTTCGGTCACATTATACTTTGCGGACTTGGAGGTATCTTTGTTGAAGTGCTTGGAGATGTATCCTCAGGGCTTGCCCCTTTGACATTCAGCGAAGCTGATTCTATGATAAAGAGTTTGAAAAGTTATAAAATTATTCGCGGGACCCGTGGAAAAGCCGGAATAAATGAATCCAGGTTTGCAGAAATTATTGTAAGGCTTTCCAGTTTACTGAGGTTTGCTACTGAGATAAAAGAAATGGATCTTAATCCGCTGATTGGAAGTCCAGAAGATATCACGGTAGTTGATGCAAGAATAAAAATTGAAAAATGATCTTTATGCGATGTTCTGCCACTTCACAACTATTATTTATAAATTCGGACTTTCTAATTTTAGTATTCTGAATGTGTAAAATCCCAATATCTCCTGATATAATACAATCTATGAAAGAATCTACCGGTGTCACATCACCGGGATCAGCTTCTATACGTGAAATAGTACTGCTTGTTAACAAAATTGAACTGAATACCGGAATAAAATTTATCAGGATGGAGATGGGTGTTCCCGGCCTTCCATCTCCTTCAATTGGTATTGATGCGGAAATTGAAGCACTAAAAAGTGGTGTTGCTGCCATTTACCCGAACATTTCAGGGATTGGACCACTAAAAAGGGAGTCTTCAAGATTCATAAAGCTATTCCTCGATGTTGATATAAATTCTGAGGGTTGTATTCCAACTGTAGGTTCAATGATGGGAGCTATGGTCAGTTTTCTTGTTGCAAACAGGAACGACAAAACCAAAGAGGGGACTCTTTTCATTGATCCGGGTTTCCCGGTTCAGAAGCAACAGGTTAAGATGCTGGGGCACGAATATAATTCATTTGATGTCTATAATTACAGGGGAAAGAAACTCAGGAAAAAAATTGAATCATATCTGAAAACAGGGAAGATCTCCTCTCTGCTTTATTCAAATCCAAATAACCCGACCTGGATTTGTTTAAATGAGGAAGAACTTGAAATAATAGGTGAACTATCACGGAAATACGATGTTATTGTAATTGAAGACCTGGCTTACTTCGGGATGGATTTCAGAAAAGATTATTCAAATCCGGGGAAACCGCCATTCCAGCCGACTGTGGCACATTATACTGATGATTATGTGATGCTTATTTCAAGTTCAAAGATTTTCAGCTATGCTGGTCAGCGGATAGGAATTATGGCAATTTCAGACCATCTTTTTAACAGATCTTATCCTGATCTGTTAAGATATTATTCATCAGACAAGTTTGGTAATTCTGCTATATTTGGTGCATTATATGGTATATCGGCAGGAGTTACCCATTCAGTTCAATATGGGTTTACCGCTATCCTTAAGGCAGTTAACGACGGAGTATACAAATACCGTGATGATATTAAGGAATACGGAGAAAAGGCACACCTGATGAAAAAGATGTTCATTTCAAATAGTTTTACAATTGTTTATGACAGAGACCTTGATGAACCTCTGGCTGATGGGTTCTATTTTACTATCTCATATCCCGGGATGACAGGGAACAGGTTAATAGACGAACTTCTCTGTTATGGAATAAGTGCCATTTCACTCAATAACACAGGAAGCGAAAAGCAAGATGGCTTAAGAGCCTGTGTATCACAGGTTTCCCGAAAACAGTTTGGAGACCTGGCGTTTCGTCTGAAAAGGTTTAATGAAGATCATCCGGTTAAAAAGAATTAATATCAGATAATATGGCAAAGATCAGAGGCAGTATTGTCGTCAATATTGAAAAATGTAAAGGATGCGAAGTCTGCATGGTATCGTGTCCAACGGGAACTATTGAAATGGCAAAGGAGGTTAACGGGAAAGGGTATAGATATGCATTCCCGGCAAATCCTGAGTTGTGTATTGGCTGTGCCAGCTGCGCAATGGTTTGTCCCGATGGCGTAATAACTGTTTATAAAACAAAAATATAGCCTGGTAATGGAAAAGGAATTTAGATTAATGAAAGGCAACGAGGCGGTTGCAGAAGCTGCAATCCGTTATGGTGCAGATGGTTATTTCGGATATCCTATCACACCACAAAGTGAGATACTGGAGTACCTTATGGAAGCAAATCCCTATGAGACCACAGGAATGGTTGTTCTGCAGGCCGAAAGTGAAATTGCAGCCATTAACATGGTTTACGGAGGAGCAGCCTGCGGTAAGAAAGTCCTGACAACTTCATCTTCACCCGGGATAAGCCTGAAGCAGGAAGGGATATCATATATTGCAGGAGCTGAACTTCCATGCCTTATTGTGAATGTTGTAAGGGGAGGCCCGGGTCTGGGAACAATTCAACCTGCACAATCGGATTACTTTCAGGCAGTTAAAGGCGGAGGCCATGGTGATTATCATCTTATTGTGCTGGCACCGGCTTCTGTTCAGGAGATGGCAGACTTTGTCGGACTTGGATTTGACCTGGCTTTCAAATACAGGAATCCTGTTATGATCCTCTCGGACGGAGCCATAGGTCAGATGATGGAAAAAGTATTGCTTGGCCCCCGGAAAGAGAGATCAAAGGAAGTCCCGGAATGGGCAACTACAGGTAAACCTCCGACAAGGGAAAGGAATATCATAACCTCACTTGATCTTGACCCCTACGCGCAGGAAATATTCAATAAGAAACTTGTTGCAAAGTATAATGAGATCAGGAGAAAAGAGGTTCGTTTTGAGGAGTTCCAATGCGAAGATGCCGAATACCTTCTGGTAGCATACGGAACGAGCGCCAGGGTATGCCAGAGATCAGTGCAACTTGCCCGGGAACAAGGTATTAAAGTTGGCTTGCTAAGGCCAATTACCCTTTTCCCGTTTCCAACAAAGCGGATCAATTCACTTGCCGGAAAGGTTAAGATGATGCTTTCTGTTGAGATGAGCGCCGGTCAGATGGTTGAAGATGTACTTCTGGCTGTAAACGGGAAAGTACCTGTTTATCATTTTGGGAGGATGGGAGGTATTGTGACAACACCTGAAGAGGTGGTTGAAAATCTGAAATCAAGAATTATAGGAGGTTAAGCAATGATGGAAGCAACTGGTATAAAAGAAATAATAAAGCCTGAGAATCTGGTTTACAAAAAAACCAGGTTAATGACTGATAATTTGCTGTCGTACTGCCCGGGTTGCGGACATGGAACTGCCCAACGGATCCTTGCAGAAGTTATTGATGAAGAGGGTCTTCAGTCCAAAACAATTGGAGTATCACCTGTTGGATGTTCTGTACTTTTATATAATTTTCTCGATGTTGATATTCAGGAGGCCGCACACGGACGTGCTCCTGCTGTTGCAACAGCTATAAAGCGCCTGTTGCCCGACAGGTTTGTTTTTACATACCAGGGTGATGGAGATCTTGCTGCTATCGGTACTGCGGAGACAATTCATGCTTGCAACAGGGGAGAGAATATTCTTATCATTTTTATAAACAATGGAATATATGGGATGACAGGAGGACAGATGGCACCTACTACATTACCTGGAATGAAATCCTCAACATCACCTTACGGAAGAGATGTAAAAATGATGGGGCATCCACTGAAAATGACAGATATTGTTGCTACGCTTCCGGGAACGTATTATGTTACACGCCAGAGTGTACATACACCTGCCAATGTACGCAAGACAAAGAAAGCCATGAAGAAAGCAGTTCAGTACCAGAAACTTAATAAGGGCACCTGCTTAATTGAAATAGTTTCAAATTGTCCCCACGGATGGAGAATGACTCCTGTCCAGTCGAATAAATGGATGGAGGAAAATATGTTTCCGTTCTATCCACTGGGTGATCTTAAAACTCCAGAAGAACAGTCTGTTAAATCAAAAATGTAATTTGTAAATAAAATGACAGAAGAAATTATAATAGCCGGATTCGGTGGACAGGGGGTACTATCGATGGGTAAGATAATGGCATATTCGGGAGTGATGCAGGATATGGAGGTAAGCTGGATGCCATCTTACGGACCTGAGATGCGCGGTGGCACTGCTAACGTTATTGTGATCCTCAGCAGTGAACGGATCAGTTCTCCTGTTATTAGGCGTTTTGATACTGCAATAATACTAAATCAGCAATCGCTCGATAAATTTGAGGGCTCCATAAAGCCTGGCGGTATCCTTATTTATGATGGCAATGGGATAACAAGGCATCCTGTGAGAAAAGATATTACGATCTATCGTGTGGACGCTGCTGAAGAAGCAGCAAAAATGAAAAGCCCAAAGACGTTTAATATGATCGTTCTGGGTGGATTCCTTAAAGTGAAACCGATCATTAAGCTGGGAAACGTTATTAAAGGTCTGAAGAAATCCCTGCCCGAAAGGTATCATAATCTGATACCTATGAACGAGAAAGCTCTCCAGCGGGGTATTGAGATTATTCAAAAAGTCTGATAATCACCCCCTTGTATTTTCCCTGGAAGGGCAGCAGCAAAGTCGAAGAATGGTATTCAACTCGGTGATAATCACCCCTTGTATTCCCCCTGAAGGGGGAAAAATTCTGATGATATTTAGTGTATTTTCTCCCCTTTTAGGGGAGATCCCGGCTTTACCGTGAGAGGGGTTTTAATCTCAGAGATAAAAGCTTCTTAAGAACGACCTGTTAGCGGTCCCCTTTACTTCTCATAGAAATGCATTTCCCTGATAAACTTCCAGACTGCAGGATGAAGAAAATAGGACATGTTCTTTCCAAGTTTTATTCCATTTCTGATAAAGGTTCCGGAGATATCCATCAGCGGGGCATTTACCCATTTGATCATTGCTTTTGTAATGATCTCATCTAAAAGGGTATTTGACTTTTTAGTTACACCCAGGCGGGGATAAACATAAAGAGGAAACCGGTTAATCAGCTCCAGAGCGTTCTTCCATTTATGAAGAGTGTACAGATTATCTTCACCCATCACGAGTACGAAATTATGTTGGGGATATTTTTCGGTAAGCCAAGCCAGAGTATCGATTGTGTAGGAGGGAGCAGCCAATTTGAATTCAATATCCGATGGTTTTAAACTGTCGTCATCACCAATTGCAAGTTCTACGAGGTAGAGCCGGTGATGATCGTCAAGCAAAGAATCTTTTTTCTTAAGTGGATTCAACGGACTAACTACAAACCACATCTGTTCAAGATCAGTGAATTCTTTCATATAACCGGCAATAGCCAGATGCCCGATATGAACTGGGTTAAATGATCCGAAATATAGACCGATTTTAGCCATCTGAGCTACAGTTTTATCTTATTAAAAAGGATGAAACAATTGCAAAAGTCTCATTTTTTGCCTTATCTAACTGGTGGTTAATGATAATATTATCAAACTGATTGGCAAGTTTCATCTCTTCAATAGCCTTTTCCACCCTTATTTTTATTTTAGAGTGTTCGTCAGTTCCTCTGGTATGAAGCCGTTTTTTGAGTTCTTCAAGGGAGGGTGGCATAATGAAGATTGCAATTGCCCTGTTACCAAAAATATTCTTAAGGTTGATTCCTCCCATGGCATCAACATCAAAAAGGACGTGTTTCCCATGGGACCATATTCTGTCGATTTCACTTTTCAGGGTTCCGTAAAAGTGGTCTTTATAAACTTCCTGCCACTCAACAAATTCATTGTTTTTAATCCTTTTTTTGAAATCGGCAATTGAAATAAAATAGTACTCTTTTCCATCGGTTTCTGCTCCCCTTGGTTTCCTGGTAGTTGCAGATACTGAAAACTCCAGATCCAGGCTCTGGTTCAGAAGATGGCTTACAATTGTTGTCTTTCCGGCTCCTGACGGAGCTGATATTATTACAAGTTTTCTTTCCATCGATACAAAACTACTTCGGAGAAATTATAGTACATTTAGTGTTTGCTCCTTTATCTTCTCTAATTCATCCTTCATCATAACGACAAGTTTCTGTATCGAAGCATCATTTGCTTTTGATCCGATTGTATTGATCTCACGACCAATCTCCTGTGCAATGAAGTTTAGAACCTTGCCATTAGGGGGAGGAGATGCAATGGTCTCCGTGAAATATTCGCAATGCTTTCTCAATCTGACTTTTTCCTCGTTGAAATCGAATTTCTCAAGGTAAAAAATGAGTTCCTGTTCAAACCGGTTTTTATCCAGGTTTTCAGTTCCTACATTTTCTTCAAGCAGTGTAATTAGTTTTTCCCTTACTTTAGTAATTCTGCCCTCCTCAAATGTTTCAATAGTTTCGAGAGATGCAAGAATCCTTAACAGGCACTTTTTAAGGTCTGCCTCTATTGAATTTCCCTCTTCTGCTCTGTAGAGGTCGAGTATATTTAAAGATTCAATAATCTGGGTTTTTACCAAACCCCATTCAGATTCCGACAGCTCAGCT
>JBGOZX010000173.1:0-8291 GCA_041480425.1 Bacteroidia bacterium | reverse complement strand
TTTCATCCCGAGAAGAGTCATGATGCAGGGGAGCTGTTGTTGAGGAATTTCGTAAACATGTAAACAATGTACCGTCCTCGCATTATTCCGGTTTTATTGCTACAAAATAAAGGGTTGGTTAAATCAGTTAAATTTAAAAACCACCGCTATATTGGGGACCCGATAAATGCAGTACGGATTTTTAATGATTTAAAAGCCGATGAATTAGCATTTATTGATATACTTGCCACAAAAGAGAATCGTACAATTTCAATTGATTTTGTAAAAAATGTGGGCGAAGAGGCTAATATGCCTTTCTCAGCAGGGGGGGGCATAAGAACTCTTGAAGATATTAGAAGAATAATTGAAGCCGGTGCAGAAAAAGTGATATTAAATAGTATTGCTGGAGAAAATCCCGAATTTGTCAGCCAGGCGGCTGATGCTTTTGGTTCATCCACTATTACAGTTTGCATTGATGTAAAAAAGAACTTTTTTGGGAAAGAAAAATTGTGGATAATCAATGGTAGTCAGGCAACCGGATTTTTTCCGGTAAAGTTTGCCCAATTGATGGAGAAAAAAGGTGCAGGCGAAATCATAGTTCAATCAATTGAAAGAGATGGAATGATGCAGGGCTATGATATTGAATTGATAAAAAAAATATCGAAAGCAGTTAATATTCCTGTTGTAGTACTAGGTGGTGCAGGCAACATGGATCATCTTAAAGAAGCTTATGTTGACGGATTTGCTAATGGATTGGCTGCGGGTAGTTTGTTTGTTTATCATGGGGAAAGGAAAGCCGTTTTAGTGAATTACCCGGGGAAATCAGAATTAACTCAATTTTTTAAATAATATGCCATTAAAAGGGAGAATTTGCTCACGAGGAGTCTGGGATGAATCGATCCCCGGGATCAGTTTTGATGAAAATGGCGAGTCTAACTATGCCAAACTTTTTGATAAACTTGTTCAGGGATTTCCTCAAGGAGAAAAGGGGGGAATGATATGGAATAGTGTTGTAAACAAAATTAAAAAACAAGGACAAGGGAAAAAATATGATTGCATTGTAGGAGTCAGTGGAGGCACAGACAGTTGTTATTTGCTTTATCTGGCAAAGATAAAGTACGGTTTACGGCCATTAGCTGTAAATCTTGATAATGGATGGAGTAGCGATATTGCTGTTAAGAACATAAAAAAGGTTACGAATTCTTTAGATATAGACCTGGAAACCTTTGTTATTGATTATGAGGAAGTAAAACGAGTGCTCAGAGCTTATATTAAAGCTTCTTTACCATGGATTGACAGCCCCACAGATTTAGCCATAAAGGCTGCATTATATAAGATTGCTCAGAGAGAAAGAATTAAATTTATTTTGAATGGCAGTGACTTTAGGTCCGAAGGAAAACAACCAACCGAATGGACTTATAGTGATGCAAAACAACTGCGGTTTCTTGTCAAAACATTTGAAAATGCAAGGATTAAGAATTACCCTTACTATACAATAAGTCAATTGTTTGGTTATGGGTATATTAGGAATATTAAAATGTTTCGTCCTTTAAACTATTTAGATTATAAAAAAAAGTCGGCCCAGGAATTTCTTATTAAAGAATTTGGGTGGGAGTACTATGGGGGGCATCATCATGAAAATTTATTTACCAAATTTGCGATTGCATATTGGCTGCCTGAAAAATTTGGAATAGACAAAAGAAAAATAACACTTTCATCACAAATATTATCAGGAGAAATAACAAAAGAAGAAGCATTAAGGATTTTAGAAATACCAGCGCTTGATTCAAATTCGGTTCAAAGAGAGATAGAATTCATTTTGAAAAAGCTTGATTTTTCTGAAACAGAATTTAATGGTTATTTTACAGCTCCCAATAAATACTATTACGATTATCCTTCGTACATGCCGTTACTACAGAAATATTACAAGTTATTTCAATCAGTCTTATCTAAAGTATTGCCATTTACTCCAACTTTTTTTTACGAAGACAAAATGAGAAACCTACCAAAATGAAAATTTTAGTAGATATTGGACACCCGGCTCACGTTCATTATTTCCGTAACTTTATTAAAATCATGGAGGGGAAAGGACATGAGTTTTGTGTGATTGCCAGAAATAAGGAATGTACGGTTGAATTACTAAAAAATTATAAAATACCATTCTATTCTAGAGGCAAGGGTTCAAATAGTTTAGTGGGGAAATTAATTTATATGTTTATTGCCGACCTTAGGTTATTAATAAAATCAATTCGTTTTAAGCCGGATATTTTTCTTAGTTTTGGATCTCCTTACGCTGCTCATGTTTCATGGATATTGCGAAAACCATATATAGCACTTACCGATACAGAACATGCAACATTAGGTATTATATCCTTTAGACCTTTTACAAAATATTTTATAACATCTCATTGATTTAAAAAGGATTTTGGGAAGAACCATTTTAGATTTCAAGGCCTGATCGAGTGGGCATACTTGAATCCAAAATATTTTATAGCTGACCCTAAAATATTTAACCTGCTTGGGGTTTCAGAGAATGAAAAATATGTAATTATTAGATTTGTACACTGGAATGCGACTCATGACATTGGTCATAAAGGTATAGAGTCTACATATAAAGAAAAATTTGTCGAAGTAATTTCCAAATATGCCAAAGTGTTTATTTCGTCGGAAGTCCCCTTACCCAAGAGTCTTGAATCACATAAATTAAATATTCCAATTGATAAAATGCATGATGCTTTAGCATATGCGTCCTTATTTGTTGGTGAAAGTGGGACTATGTCTTCTGAAGCTGCATTATTAGGGACACCAGCGTTAAATATTTCGACATCAGCTGTTGGTCTTGGTTCATTTGAAGAGTTAGAAAAAAGAGGACTTATGTTTGTTATTCCCGATAATCAGTTAGCCTTGATTAAGGCTATTGAGCTGATAACTATGAAAAATGCCCATGATCTTTTTACATCTAAGCTTGAGTCAATAAAATTAGAATATGAGGATATTAATGAGTATTTAGTTAATTTTTTTAAAAAGTATAAATATGAATAATAGTATTTTGATTTTATCTCCACATACCGATGACGCAGAACTTGGTTGCGGAGGGTCTATAATTAATTTTATTGAACAAAATAAGCAAATTCTATGGGTTGTTTTTTCAACTGCTGAAGAATCATTACCTGAGAATATGTCAAAAAATACCCTAAAGAATGAGTTTATGGATGTTGCTAAGAAATTATCATTAAATAGCAATCAGGTAGTAGTTAATAATTTTAAGGTTAGGTATTTACATGAGAGAAGGCAGGATGTTTTGGAATTACTTATTAAAATCAGACGCGATTTTAAACCAGATCTGGTAATCGGGCCATCATTAAACGATTTCCATCAGGACCATACAGTTGTAGCTAATGAAATGGTTAGAGCATTTAAAAGCACATCAAGTATTATTAGTTATGAATTACCATGGAATCATGTTAATTTCAATACCCAATTCTTTTCAAGATTAACAGAAAATCATATAATGAAAAAAATTGATTTGTTAACTTCATATAAATCTCAATTCCAGAAAAACAGATCATATTTCTCAGGAAAATTTATTGAGGGATTGGCCCGAACTAGGGGAATACAAGTAAATACAGAATTTGCTGAAGCGTTTGAAGTAATCAGGTGGATTGAATAAAAGCTTTTATTGATGATTCAAATTTCTATAATGCAAGTTATATAATATTAGCAGCAAGTGGACCATCCTTTCAACAAGTTGCATTTATTAAAACATGAACCGAGCATGTTTTACAAACACAAACTTTTAAGTAATATAAACCTAAACATGCGAGCTCCATTATACCAATAAAATCAATTTTATTATGATGAAAAGGTTAAAAATCATTGTAACAGGTGCGGGGGCACCAGGTATTGGAGGTACAATTTATTCATTAAAGAATAATTTTGATAATCGGCCAATTGAAGTTATCGGAACGGATGTCAATGATAATGTTGTTGGGAAATACCTTTGTGATAATTTTTATACAATACCGAAAGCCTCAAATAAATCTGATTATCTGCAGGCATTAGCTGACATTTCTGATATTGAAAAACCAGATATAATAATCCCTCAAAATACTTCTGAATTGGGAACATTAGCTGATAATATCAAAGTTTTTGAAGAAAAAGGAATTAAAGTCATTGTTTCAAATGCTGATTCAATTGAAAGGTCAAATAATAAGTATACATCGTTGGAATTGTGCCGGGGGAATGGATTATCTTACCCCGGATATAGATTAGTTAATAATCTTTTCGACCTGGAGAATTCTATAAAGGAATTGGGTTGGCCAGAGAAAAGGGTTATTGTAAAGCCCCCGGTTTCAAATGGCATGAGAGGGTTTAGAATAATTGACGAATATGTTGATTATAAAAAAATTTTTTATTTAGAAAAACCAAATAATTCAATAATAAGTTTTGATGATCTAAAAAAGATATTAGGAGATAATTTTCCTGACTTACTTGTTTCAGAATACCTGCCAGGTGATGAATATTCTGTTGATATTCTAAGAACAAGAGACCGGATTGAGGTAATACCTAGAAAAAGAACACTGATACGCTCCGGGATAACTTTCAATGGAAACTTGGAGTACAATACAGAAATTATAAATACTTCCATAAAATTATCCGGACTATTAAATATGGAATATTGTTATGGTTTTCAGTTTAAAATGGATTATAATAACAGACCCCAGCTTTTAGAATGTAATCCAAGAGTACAAGGTACTATGGTTATGTCTACAATTGCTGGTGCTAATTTAATTTATAGTGCAGTAAAATATGCATTAAATGAACCTATTCCCGAATTCTCAATTGACTGGAATAGCTCCTTTTATCGTTATTGGGGTGGAGTTGGTCTGAATAAAAGCCAGGTTAATTTGATATGATTGAAGAATCCAACTTCTTTTCTTACAAGTATTATCTCTTTGATTTGGACAATACATTAATAGATGAGACACAATATCTTTTTGCTGTTTATAGTAAAATCGCCAAAGATGTTTCATTAGATAAGAATGAATTCATTAACCTGTTTTTAAATGAAGGAAGAGACAAATTATTCAATAAGATTATTAAAAGAAATAAACTCCCGGATACTTGCTTGCAGGATTTTCTATATACTTTAAGAAATATAAAATTACCCCATAAACTCGTTATTTTCCCTTCAATCTTCGATTTATTAAAAAAGCTAACTATTTTAAATAAAAATATACTTGTTGTAACAAATGGGAATGTTAACCAACAAAAGAATAAAATAGATCAGATCGACTGGCAAGGTATTGAAAATGATATTCAATTTGTTTTGGCAAATTTGATTGCTCCAAAACCCTCTATGAAATTGTTTAATTATTTAAAAAAAGAGTATTGTTTAATAGAACAAGAAACAATTATGATCGGAGATTCCATAACAGATGAAGAATTTGCCAGGAATTCAAACATCTCCTTTCAAAATGTTTTTTCGTTTTTCTGAATTACCCATAGAAAATTACCCCTGATGTTTAAATATCATGAAAGAAAATCCTGATTACCAAGATCGTTTTTAAATATAGCCAGGGATTTGAACTTCATTGACACAAAAGAATTTAGTGATATTATTGAAAAACTTAACAAAATTGGGAGAATGTTATCCGGTCTGATAAAATTTCGTCAAAGTAGCCGTAACGTGTACAATATTAATTACATATAATTATATCTTATAATCCCCAATCCCTAATTCCTAATCCCCCCAATTAAGAGAATACCGAAATCCACAACTAAATCCATTACAAACTTGATAAACAAGAAGATTGCACTCCCCAAAAGATGCAACCTTTTTTATTATCTTGTAGTCTTGTTTTCAGCCATAATGGCGGGATTTTTTAGGTAACCAAAATAAACCTGACATGAACACCTCCATCCTTCCACAAATTAAGAATACTATTTATATGAAAACAAGAAGGTTATATACCTTGCTGGCAATATTATTTTTGTCAACAATCAGCCTTTTTTCTCAATCGTACCTGATTCCCGTTGATGCTCCCAACAATATATATCCGATAACTTTTACCGATGCTGCCCAACGGGTTCTTATACTCGAATTTGACAGAGCTGTAACAGCTCCGGGAACTGCGGTAGGCTGGACCATTACTGTCGGGGGAGTTCCGGTAGCCATGGTCGGTAATCCTTCAGCAGCACTTAATTTTCTGAGAATAACCCTGCCTGCATCTATTTCTTATGCAGACAGAAACAATGTACTTGTTACCTACAACAAAGCTGTTGGTACAATGTCGCTTATTGGTGGTGTTGAACCTGATTTTGTAAACGTCAACGCACTTAACAATTGGGTTCCAGTCAAGGCGGATTTTTCAAATGATGTTTATGGAGAAAAGGCTCCTTTTGATATATGTGCTGCCGTAACTGATGTAGAGGTTGAGTATAATATTTTCATTACTCCGCGCTTAAGAAATAGTATTCATTATACGACTCCGATTGTGTATTTAACCTGGATATCTGGTATTGACGCGACAAAATCTCAGAAATATTTTGTAGAAAATAATCCAATTGGATCTGGCACATACAAAGTGATAGTATATATGACTGATGGGCCATTTGGTATGCCTGTGGGTTATCCAGATAACACATCAAATTGTACTTGGAAAATGATTATGTATCCTTATGTGTATATTAATTATCTTAATGATTATCTTTTTTTAAATGATAATCCCATTGTAATTAATTTACCAAATTATAAACGGGATAATGGAACCCCTGTTCCAGGAACAGGAGATCTTGGTCTTGACCCACCAGTAGATGATCCCAGGACTCTCTTTTGTGTCGGTGAAGACATTGCCAATTTTATTTTTACAGATGCCACCATTTTTGATTGTCAAATAGCTGTTGAAGCAGACAGACCAAATATTAATCCAAGGAATGTGCAGTTTGTCTACGGAACACAAACGGGAACAGGAATACCTAATGTTTTCATTAATGTTAACGGTACGCCTGTCCAGGTTACTGATAACAATGGCGTTTCAATTTCCGGCGTTTGGCACGTGAATCCCGATGGTACTCCTAATGGTCCTGGTTACACAACACCATCAGGCTTTTTTGAAGGTCCTGTTGTTCAATATTTGTGGGATAACTTTACAAAAGTGCTTATCACACCAATGGCTCAGACATACCCTATATCACATACAGGTGATTATCTTAATGATACTGATGGTGATATTTTTGATGTCACTCTCCGCAACTGGGGTCCTTGTAATCCCTACGATGGTCTCAACCCTTTAACATATCTTGATGCTGTAACTGAGTTTTCAAGATTACGACTTGTTGGAGCTCCTCCATTACCTACGGCTCCCGATGTGACAATTTGTCTTGGTAGTTCGACCATTTTAACAGCAGTCAGGAATGGAGTAAATCCGGGGACACTTCATTGGTACAATAATTCGGACCTTTTACTTATCCATGAGGTAGCTACCGGTCCCTCATATACCCCTCCTGGTCCTTTAGGTCCAGGTGTTTATCCTAATTTTTGGGTCCGCGAAATTGGCACAACCGGCCAATTATGTGAAGGACCGGCAAAACAGGTTATACTTACAATTTACCCTGTTATTGCTAACAATATAGTTTCAACAGCGCAGACGATTTGTAATGGACAGACTCCAGCAGGATTGACAGGGACTCTTCCTAACGGAGGCAACACGACTTACGCTTATTTGTGGCAGAGCAGTACAGCTGCAGGAGGTCCTTTTGGTGCAGCATCAGGTGCAAACACCAACCAGAATTATGCGCCTGGGGCTCTTACCCAAAACACATGGTACAGACGCATAGTAACTTCAGGGCCCTGCTCTGATATAAGTGCTGCCATACAGATTACTGTCACGCCAATACCGACAGCCACGATTTCCTATGCAGGTGCACCATTTTGTAAATCTTTGATTACGGCCCAATCCGTAACAATAAGCGGTACGGGAGCCTACACGGGAGGTACTTATACAGCATTGCCGGCAGGTTTAATCATCAATGCCGGTACAGGAGCCATTACACCAGGCACGAGTACTACGGGCACATACACAGTGACTTATACCATACCGGCATCAGGCGGCTGCGCAGCAATTCCGGTTACAACTTCGGTAACAATTACAGCAGTGCCGACTGCAACGATCAGCTATGCAGGTACACCATTCTGTAAGACTTTGGTAGCGGCCCAATCCGTGACAATAAGCGGTACGGGAGCCTACGCGGGAGGTGCTTATACAGCATTGCCGGCATGTTTAACCATCGATGCCGGCACAGGAGCCATT
>JBGOZX010000172.1:0-8303 GCA_041480425.1 Bacteroidia bacterium | reverse complement strand
GCTCCTTCGGCAAGTAATTCTCAGGAAATCGACCTTTACGTGGCTTTGCCCGGAGGTGTTTACACTTATGAGGCTGTCCACCATAGTCTTTTACCTGTGGCTGCAGGAGATTTCCGTGCCAGATCAGGACGCAGAAGTGCAGCGACTGCACCTCTGAATATTTTTTACATCGCTGACCTAAGCCGGTATGATCTTGGACCCACACAACCCGACCGCGAAATTGGAGATCCGGAGGTGCAAAAATCATATTACTATACTGATACCGGCTTCATTGCCCAGAATATTTACCTGTATGCTGCATCATTTGGTCTGGCAGCATGGTTTCATAACTGCGACAAGGAGAATACGGTCAAAGAATTCAACCTGAAACCAACCCAACGAGTGCTTTTTGCCCAGACCGTAGGATACCCTGAGTAGGATTTTTCATGACTTGTGACTCCTCCGGAATCTATTTTACAATACTCGATTTTAAAATCATGATTGGAAAATTTAAAATTATCACGCTATGTGGGAGCACAAAATTCAAAGATGAATTTATTGCAGAACAGAAACGATTAACATTGGAAGGTAACATTGTTATAAGTGTTGGTTTATTTGGACATTCAGGCGACAATGAAGTATGGCCGGAAAGAACTAAAGAAATGCTTGATGATATGCACAAACGTAAAATTGATCTGGCTGATGAAATATTTGTTATAAACGTGAGAGGATACATCGGTCAATCAACCTATAGTGAAATTGAATATGCATTTAAGACAAACAAACCTGTAAAATATTTAGAACCACTTAGCGTAAAAATCAGTGGCCCCGACCACCTTTGGACATAGTAAACTGACCATCCCTGGCAGGAATTAAGTGCTTGTTGATAAGTTATGTATGTCAATTGTAATCTAACCGGCCAAATGTGTTCAGGACGTACGGCTTTTGCATTCAAGATGGGTTTAGTTTCTTTACAATAATCAACCTTTGAAAGAATTGCTATAGTCCTCTTGAATCCAAAGTGGGAGGCATAATTAATCCTTTTTAATATTCTTCTCTTCCAGAATGATTATAAAAGGTTCAGAATCATGCTTCTGGGATTAAATCTTATCCTTTTAAACCTTCCGTTTGTCAAAATAGCGACTTTCTAGATATTAAATATAATACTTCTCTATTATTCAGATAATTAACGCTATAGGATATTACATGACTTGAAAATCCGTATCTCTCCTTGATTTCTGGTAAATTTTGATCCATTTTTGACGAATAACCTCCTTCTGGTTGTCAGTTGTTTGTAACTGTAAATAATCCTCCAAATTTTATTGACTAAAAGCTCGTAAAACTCTCTAATTCCCCCACTAATTGGGCTTTAGCTGCTTGACAGGAATTTTCTTAAGCATTACTTTTAATATGTAATTTAAAACGTAAAATGATGGAAAATAATTTAGTTTTAAACAACACCTATTTCTTAAATGACAACATTGATGAGATAAACTTAAACAGGAATATACCTTCCAATGGAAGTACCAGTTTAAGTCCGGCTATTGTTAATATGGTTGCCGAAGGTGGTAAAAATTTTTTCCAATACCTTAAAAGTCTTGGTCTGTCTAAAGAACCTAATTTAATAGTACTCTCTTCAAGTCAGCATTATTATTATGATGAAAGTGATTTAAGGAGTGTCAGAACTCTAATAAATCTGAAGAAGCTAAATCTGATAAAACATCTGGATAAGTTTTTGCATACTCTCTTTCGCATTTTACCTCAGAATGCCAATTTCATTGGATGCTTTTCAGACAATAATAGAATGAAGAGAAATAATGGATTTCCCTTTTATCAACCTTCGAGGATACTGGACAGATTCATTAATTTACTGGATTTCAAGACAGAATACAAAATGAGTAAAAATGAAGTTTTAGAACTTTTGGAAAAACATGGTTTTAAAATCGTCGATATGACAGAGATGAACGGACTTACATATTTTTATTCAAAAATATCTCTGGACAGATTGAATTAAGTTCTTAATGAAAAGCATCGACTATAAACAATTGAAATTTCGTTCATTTTAATTAATAGGAAAAAGTTTAAATCAAAGGGTAGGAAACCAAGTGAAAATAATTACAAAGAACATAGAGTAATGAAAACATTTTATAGGATTACATCAAAAGAAATTGGAACGGTCTTAAACAGAAGAAGAAAGATAGCTAAAGCATTACGCTGGTAGTTGCGAGTTTAAAGGGCCTTGCAAGCAAACCGATAAACAGACCTATACCGATTAATATCAACCCTAATATGCTAATATAATCGATAATAAGCAACAGAATAGAATGAGATGCCCTGGCTTTAAAAACCGTGGCAAATGAGCCAGCAGATCGAAGAAGATACGATTTTGCAGTCCATGCCGGGGAATAATAGCCTCGCAGGATTTCCAAGGCAGAATAATACATTACAAACACATTCTGTCACATATTCAGCAATTGATCGGCAGCCAGGACACAGAATATATAGGAAGCTGCTCCGGGCATCACATATTCCGTCTGTTGCCAGATATAGGGATACGGTTCTTTCAGTTCCGGGAAATCAGGCCTGATGAGAGCCGTTCCCGATGCCATACCTCCGGGAATATAGGACCACCAGTGCATATTAAATCCATAGGCGGGGATGAGTGAATGTGCGCCGACTGCTGATACAAATGATGTACTGGAACCGGGGTGGCATCCCAGTACATAATTTACCACACGGCATACATTTTCCCTGTTGAACATTTCCGGGAAAGCACGATTCAGGTAATATTGCGCTACCGCATAATCCTGGATATCCCATCCTATTCCCCAGATCCGGGGTCTCCAAGGCACCCCAAAGGGATTCTCAGCAAGACTTTTGTCCAACTCGGACTTATAAGCCTGCAGGGCTTCCTTTACTCCATTCTTAAAGGCTTTATCATCCACCACTTTCAACGCTCGTGCTGCAGACCAGCCTACCTCGTTTGGGCTCGTTTTGATAACAAGTAACAGTTTGACCAGCCGATCCTTATAACGATTCTCCCGGGTGGTTATCAATAATTCACAGGTTGCATGCACTTCCTGCCATTCATGATGCCCGGGAACGTAGGCATTCGGTTGAATGACCGGATCATGACTTTGTTCATAATTCCAGGCCTTGATGGCAGTCCTGAGGCATTCTTCTGCCAAATCATCATTATATCCCCGAAGGAGGCGGCTGGCAGCAGCCAATGCGGTGATCACTTCGTACTCGAGAGAAGTATCCTTATTCGTAACTACCAAACGGTCATCGGTTTTCCCGGAATGATTACCTCTGACTTCGCCGGGTTTTAATGAAGAATCGTAAAACATCTGGTCAGTCACAGAGGCCACATCTCCCAGAAAGGCACGCCCTTCCCTCGTTTCGATAATCCCTGCAAAGGAATGGCCTGAGGCACGGTATCCTGAAAGTAAATTGATTGCTCCATGTTCAATCTGCTGTTGCAGATCCGGAATACCATCCGGTCTCCGCAATTCAACGAACAATGCATCCTGCTTTACCGTAGTCTGATCGACATTAATCCCGAATGTCTCTCCTGCCAGGGCAAGGAATAGCGTGGTTTGGGCCTGTGAACCTGCTGCCAGGTCATTGTCCCCGGCATCATGCCAGCCTCCACGGTTCAGGCCTGGTACCGGCGTTAACGGTTTAAATTTGGTTTCGGTAGTTGCATAGGTTTGATATCCGTCAGCAAGCTGGGTTGCCACAGGTGCCTGCAAGGCATCGTCGAGGTGGCAGGCTCCGTGCCAGACACGTGCCCGGTCACGGATCCGCATATGACACATCTGTACCGGAAAGTAAATTTCAAGTGTTGGTTGCCATACGCGCTGCTGGTATACGTCTTTGCTGATCCTGAAAGGTTCGCTTACTAAATTCCCGTAGCTTACCGTATATATACCCGGATCCTTAACCTCTGAAAAATCATAAATCGCATACTTGTATCGGAGAAATTTTCCCCAATCCTTAGGCAGCCCGGATTTTATTTCGCTTATATTCCCATCGTTGCCAATCATGCGCAGGATCGCTTTATCCATTTTATCCGAGCGTGCATCCAATTCAATAACAGCCTGTTTCACCTGTTCAGGGTGATATCCTACCTGGGACAGGCTGATTACAGGGCTGCGAAGCCAGTCAGGAAGTAGATTGGGTGTGATCACCCATTCCAACGCCCCCTGGTCAACTCCTTCCGGAATTACAGATCTCACCATGATCCAGCCGCCAAGCGAACTATTGCGGTCATCGATCAGAGATAGGTTTCCCTTCACTTGTTCGATCTGCAGTTTGCATACCGGATCCTCCGGGGCGATCAGTAGTTTCGGCCCCTGGGCCATGGGTGTGGATTTAACCACTCCATCGGAACTGGAAATCATGGGGCCAAGGCCTTCGACGGGAAATACGCCGAATTGCTCCCCGAGATGGTACGTTTTCCCATAATAGGTAACCGGGAATAACTGTAAGTCGAAGGTTACCTTACCTTTCCATTCGGCAGGAATGGGTTTTTCGAGGTCCACCACAAGGTGTATGGAATTTTTTTCAGGCCAGATCCGCACGCTATAATTGAAATTAAATTCAGGCGTGTTTACCGTAGCACGGATTTCCCTTTTTTCCTTATCAACAACCCGTCTGGCGGTTTCAGGTCTTGGAAATCTCTCATCACCCGGTAATTGTACGTTGATGAAACCATTGGTGGCGGTTCGGTCACCATGATGAATGAACTCGACGCCACCCTGGTCCCCCTCAGGATAATAATCATGAAAAACCAGCACGTTAAATCCGGGAGTTTCCAAGTACTCCTGTTCGTTAACATTCCATTCCGGTTTAACGGTTTTTTGGTCGCATCCGACCCATGCAAACAACGGCACCAGCAAAATAAAAAATTTAAATCTTGTCATAATTGTGAATTTATTAGATGAAAATCAGTTTATAATGTGGATAAAAAAAAATTCAAATACCAGGTTATAAGTTGAAAAAATCCAGTGAAATAATAAACTACTTCCATTCTTTGACCACTGGTTTCCAAATATAAGTTTTTATTTCTGATGATTTTTCTGTTCTAAATACTTCTCAATCAGGTTGCAGGTTCTGTCAAGACTTCTGAAAGGACTTTTCCTGGTCTTGACAGGTTCTTGAGGCAGGTTATTTTGGTATTTAGAGAGAAAAATCATTATGCTGCCTTATTATTTCATATATTTCAAAATAATCATGGAATAGTCGAGTCATGTTGCATTTTCTTCGCTGTTGTACTGAGACGGTTAAACTCAACTTAAAAATCTCAAGAACCACTGTAAATTAACAGTGCTAATTCTCTCTATCTGAATTAATACTATGATGAATGGATAAAATTAGGTTTTTAGAAAATCATACAATATATTTAAACTGAAAACGGCATCAATAGAACTATTTATAAAAGTTGCCCTTATATTTATATTGATTCAAATTACTTAAAAGTATGTACATATGAATAAACATATGAATTCTTCGCCTTCCCCGGCAATAGAAAATCTTCATGACAAATCAGGAACTGTACCAATTCATCGTATAGCCTCTATTGATATACTCCGGGCTCTTACCATGATATTGATGATTTTCGTGAATGATCTTTGGACATTGAAGGATATCCCTAAATGGTTGGAACATGTTGAACGGGGTGTCGATGGAATAGGCCTGGCTGATGTTGTGTTTCCAGCCTTCCTGTTTATTGTCGGATTATCTATTCCTTATTCCATTAATAACAGGAGGAAAAAGGGAGATACCGACTGGCAGCTTGTAAAACACGTGTTATTACGAACGATAGCATTGTTAGTAATGGGAGTATTCCTTGTTAATGGAGAAACCTACAATGCCAATGCAACCGGCATGGCAGAATACCTATGGAACCCGCTTTGCTGTTTATCTTTTATCCTGATATGGAATAGTTACGCTGGCTCTTCTAATAAGTATCTGGTTATGATTGCCAGGGTGACAGGTATAATAATTCTCTTGATTTTAAGTATCATCTACAGGGGAGGAGAAGATGGGAATATACAATACTTTGCTCCTCAATGGTGGGGCATACTGGGTTTGATAGGATGGGCATATCTGGTCAGCGGGCTAATTGCCATTTTTGCAAGAAACAATTTTTATGCAATATTGGGTGGATGGGCGTTTTTCTGTATTTTAAGCATGGTAAGTAAAGCGGGACTCATCCCGCGAGATAGCATAATTTCGTTTATTCCCGGGGCGATAAGCGGAGGTACTCTCGCCGGCCTTACCATGGGAGGTGTGTTGACTTCAATAATCTTCCAATATTTTGTGAATCGCAAGGATAATAAGGGTTTAACCTTAGTTCTTCTCGTATTCTCTGTTATCCTGATTGTATTATCAGTTGTCACCCGGCCCTATTGGGGATTGGCAAAACTCGGAGCTACACCTGCGTGGTTATTCCTCTGCAGTGCTTTTACTATTCTGGCGTTCATAGTTGTTTACTGGGTGGCGGATGTGATGGGAAAGGCTAAATGGTTTGACCTGATCAAACCTGCAGGAACAGGCACCTTACTCTGTTACCTGATACCATATTTTGCTTATGCAACTATGCAATTAATCCATATACACTTACCTGAAGCCTTATTGACCGGCGGTATCGGTTTAGTGAAATCCATTTTGTTTGCATTACTCTGTGCAGTTATTACGGGTGTATTGATCAGGTTAGGAATCCGGTTGAAACTTTAAAGACAGTTTTCGTGAAGCGATTCATTTTCCCATTATTTGAATAATACAGGATGCAATTTTATCTATAAATCACAGGTTATGAGACAAAAAACATTCTTCATCATCCTGCTGCTTAGTTTTCTGGTTTTCCCGGTTAAAGCCCAACAGTTGAAATCCGAATTCAGAGTAGTTGGATATTATTCCCTCCTATCCGCAATGAATGATTTTAATAATTTCCCGTTTAAAAGATTAACTCATGTTAATTTATGGTTCCTGAACCCCGATTCACTCGGAAATTTCACACAGGATTTGTCAGCCCTGGAACCTTTTATTACAAAAGCCCATCGGAAAAATGTAAAGGTGTTGTTCTCAATCTCCGGGGGAGGTCAACACCCATATTATCATAACCTTTTGCAAGACGATAAAAGAGCTATGTTTATTCAGAATTTACTTTCACTGGTTCTCAGGTATAATCTTGATGGGATTGATGTAGATCTGGAAGGTAGTGACATTGATGAAAATTATGAAGTATTTGTTGTGGAACTGGGACAAGCATTAAGATCTCAAAATAAATTGATGACCTCGGCTATTGCGGTTTATTATAAGGACCAGATCTCTGACAAAGCCCTTGCACAGTACGATTTTGTCAATATTATGGTTTATGATCGTACAGGGCCGTGGAGGCCTGAAGTTCCCGGACAGCATTCCTCTTATGCCAATGCCGTGGAAGACCTTGATTACTTTGGAATGGAAAGAAAAATCCCCCGGGGAAAAATGGTTTTGGGAGTGCCTTTTTATGGATATGGATTTGGCCCGGAAATAACATCTCCTGTGCAAGGTATGAGTTATAATGAGATTGTCTCCCAGTTCCGTGGTTCTGAATCCGTTGATGAATGGAAAATGGATGACGGTATGATTATGTATTATAATGGAATGCCTACAATTAAGAATAAGACTAAGCTTGCGAAAGAAAAAGCCTCCGGGATCATGATCTGGGAACTGGGAGGAGATGCCCGTGGTTCTAAGTCATTGCTTAAGGTCATCAATAAAACAGGACATTCAAAGAAGTAATATATCCGGAACCTGATCGCGTGCAAGAGAACTGTTTTCGATTAAAACAATAATCGTTAGCACATAGAAGGTGTTCGGGTTACTCAATCCTCATTGCACGTTTTAAGCAATATAAAACTGATCCATCCATTAGGTCTGAAAAGATTTTGGTGAATGGATTTTTTCTTAAACAGATAACTTTTAGAAAGAATGGATTAATAAGATTGACTTTGGCTTAAACAAGGTGTAACTTTGATTTAGAAAACAGGCTGATTGTAAATAGATTAAAATTATTACATCATGAAAAAAGGTTGCCTGATTACAGTGATTCTCTTTATGAACCTCAATATAAAACAATTACCGATGTCATAAAAATCACAAACGAATTAAAAGCTGAGCTGTACAAACTCGCTCTGCGAAAAGAAAATGCCAATGTGAATGTTGTCTTAACAATATTAAATCATGTTCTTGATCCGAGTTTTTTTTATTCAGAAATAAATACAAAAGTTGCTAAGTCAAAAAATGAAATAATTTCGAACATCGTTTATTGT
>JBGOZX010000171.1:0-8427 GCA_041480425.1 Bacteroidia bacterium | reverse complement strand
TCCTCGATGTAGGTAGGTATTGGATATAACGTAGTCTTTGTTATTATTGCCATATTTAATATTGTACTTGATTTGTGATCCATTGAGATGTAACATTACTACACTAGTTAAAATCAAAGGAGTTATAGATGTCTTTTCAATATGATATTGCTTTTGAAGAATATAATAAAGAAAACAATAAGAATTATCTCATAAAAGAGATGATTTTTCCAAAAGCATCACCGTACGGTTGGCATAATTATCCGTACGATTATTACAATATCTGGGTAAAAAATGCAGGTTACAAATCATATTTGGATGAACCTACATTAGAATTTCTTACGAAAGAATATGACGTGATTATTTTCAAACATTGTTATCCTGTCAGTCAAATAATGGAAGATACAGGTGTTGCAGATATCAATTCTGATGAAAAGAGAATCGAAAATTATAAATTGCAATATAACTCATTGAAGAACAAGATGCATGAATTTCCAAATAATAGCTTTATAATTTGGACTCCTGCAGTACACATTAAGAATCTGATTTCAGAAAAAGAAGCAAAACTAACCCGTCAGTTCTATGAGTGGATAATTGATGAATGGGATGAAAAAGGGGATAATATTTTTATCTGGGATTTTTATAAATATGAGACTGAAGGTGGACTGTATTTACTGGATAAATATTCAGATGGACCAAACAATTCGCATCCAAACAGCAAGTTTTCTTCTTATATTTCGCCCTTGTTCTGTAAATATATTATTAACGTAATTGAATCTGTTTCTAAGTAGTAATTAATTTTAATTCTGACAAAAAATATGAATTCTGTACTAAGGGTTTGGGATACTATTTATAAACTGATAATGCTTAAAGTCAGTGATGAACGAAGGAATAATTATTTACGTAAACATGGAGTGAAAATTGGAAAAGACTGCAAGGTCCACTCCATATCTTTTTCGACTGAGCCTTATTTAGTTGAAATTGGTAATCATGCAAGAATAGCAAGCGGTACCCAATTTCTTACACATGATGGAGCTGTTAATTGCTTTCCGGAAGAAATTAATGGAGGTATTTTTGGCAAAATAAAAATTGGAAATAATGTATTTATTGGTAATAATAGCATAATACTTTTAAATACTTCAATTGGCGATAATTGCATAATAGGTGCGGGCAGTGTTGTCAGGGGACAGTTTCCTGACGATTCTGTCATTGTTGGGAATCCTGCTAAAGTCATTATGAAAACAAGTGTTCAAAAGATGCTTTTCCGTCAAAATCCCGGATTGGTAAAAACAAATAATCTGACTACTTCACAGAAAGACAAATTGGTTAAAAAACATTTTGGAATAGAATAAAAAGGCAACGTCTTTTATTATAGTCAACCGGACCTGGAATTGAATTATTCTATAACTAAATAATACATTTTTAAGAAATAAAATTTTGGGATAAATGAATAATAAAATTTTATCCCGATGGTGTCAGGATTCGGAATTAAAATAATTTTATATGACCAGTAAAAAAGCAAAAAGCTCTGATGTTTCACTGATAATAAGGATAATAAGTAAGTTTCGCTATGGTTTAGTTTTACAAGTGATCAGAAATCAGTTAGCAAGAATTGGTATAGGATTCACTCCATACTACTGGGTTCAGGAAGGGATAGATTATACTGAAATGCCAGAAATTAAGGGAATTATTTCAGATTATTCGGTGGAATTTTTTGATGCGAAGGATATGAGAATTATAGTGGAGAATGCCCGCGGATATTCAGTACAAGAATTCCTGTCATGGTTAAAGGATGGTAGAAAATGTCTTGGTATAAAACACAAAGATAAAATTGCGGGGTTTATGTGGATAAATCTGAGTGAATGTAAGTTTAAGCCGGGAGATATCTGTTTAAATAAAGATGAAGCATATTTATCAGATATGTATACAATGGAATCATACCGGGGAATTAATATAGCTCCCTTCATACGGTATAAAAGTTATGAAATACTCAAAAAGATGGGGCGGAATAAGATATATAGTGTAAGTGAGTATTTTAATTCTTCAGCGATAAAATATAAACAAAAACTAAACGCCAGAAATCTCAAGTTTGTACTTAACATTCAGTTATTCAATAAATTACGTAGGAGTTTTATAATAAAAACTTACTGATAGTTAACGGTGTTTTATACTCAAAGTGCTTCACTTTCTGAGAAGTTTGTTGTTCCTCTTGTATTTTCCCCTTATTATGATCAAAACATGTCGAAGATTAGATTAATACGTGATTCAGTGGAGAAAATTTTACATAGTATTTCTTTTCTCTGTAAGAAAAGTGTGGAAATTATTTAACCTGAATTATTCATAAAACGGAGGTTTCGTTCTTCATTCACAACTTAATTATATGAGCAATTTTTAGTAACCATATAAGCAAGCTATACCCCACTGCTCAAAAAAAATAGTATCGATTTTATAAACGTTTAAACTCACTTGTGGTTATATATCGGAGCGAAATGCTTTTTCGGTGTAGCGCTCTTTGGTCCGATAATTCGGTCCTTAATATGTATGACAGGAGAATATAATGTATTATTAATAAACTGAAACCGTTTTAGTTTTGCCTCATCGAACGCTGAACTGTTAAGTATGCCTATAAAATGCTCTTTAGCAAGTCTATATACATCCATATCTATTGCGTTTAATTCTGCAATTCGTTCAATATGACGTTCTTCAAATTTAATGAGTTTGGTAGTATTTTCTAAATTTATTGGGGTATAAAATGGCATTCCCCAATTTAAGGCTGAACTAAAAACAATTAAGCTTTCATCAAAGTATTCCGTAAGACCAAAATATGATATTTTGTTATACAAATTATCTAATGCTGTGTCTATCACTTCCGAAGTTGACATCTTATTAATCAATAAAGGAGAAGCGCAGTTTACATTATTGATTAACATTTTAGTTTGCAGATTGGACAGCTCCTCAGTTCCACTTTCCAAAAAACTGTCTAAATTAAAGGAATCAGGTGGAAAATCATTAATCAGATATGGACTTTTTCCTTCTCTGATATGCTGACAATAAGCTTTTACACGATTTATTGGGTCTCTGAGTAATGTGATAGTAGTAACATTATCCGCTTCTTTTAAGCCAGTTACAATTGGCGCATGTCCGTAAAACAATACCAAGTTTTCCCTATCATATTCGGACAACGCCTCAAATTGTTTTAAGTCCAAAGCAAGATCGCCAGTGAATCCAAAAATCTTTTTTCCGAAATACTGGCTGCGAAGAATAGCCAGAGCAAAATTCTTTCTCCCGAAATACTGTCGACGAAGAATCTCCTCCAATGTCCGTCCAGCCGTTTTGGGTATGTGTAAAAATCTTAACCGTTTCAAATTATTCCTCTCTTAGTCTGAATTATTCATAAAAATGGGCGTTTTGTTCTTCATTTACAACTTAACTAGTTATATTTGGAGTGATTACAACAAAAAATCCCTTTGTACAATGATAGGCAAAAAAATTAGATTTCCACGCCAGAACTAAACTTTTTCCGATACAAGATAAGAATATTGAATCTAGTTTTAGCGATGAATCCATAAGTAGCGATGGTGGATTATTACTTCTTCATGAATCAATTACAAGAGTAGGAAAGCTATATCCCAATAGAGGATTATGAGCCTACAGTTAATGCTTTCGTAAAAAAATCCGGGTAGAATCCAGATAAAATCAAAGAATCTCATCCATGAAACAAAATCGCGAAAACCGTTAGAAAAAGGGCAAGCTTAAAAGTCAATTTTTATGTTTAATTTTAAGTTTATGAATTAATTAGGTTAATATATTTTAAAATATTATTTATTAGTAAGACCATTATGGAAGGAAATTTGATAATTGACTTTACTCCTACGGGAATGATTCCAACCAAAAGTTTAACACCTCATGTGCCATTAAGTTCTTCTGAGATAATTGAAGATGTTCAACGAGCATGTGAGCTTGGAATTACGAAGGTCCATCTTCATGCCAGAGATCCACAGACTGAAAGTCCCACTTATAAAAAAGAAATTTATGCCGAGTTAATTGAAGGAATCAGGAAATTCGCTCCTTATTTAGTAGTTTGTGTTTCGCTGAGTGGAAGGACATTTAATAAATTTGAAGAGCGTTCTGATGCTCTGGATTTGGATGGTTTCCTTAAACCAGACATGGGAAGTTTAACCCTTAGTTCACTAAATTTTAATAAAATTGCCAGCATTAACTCTCCCGATATGATCCAGGCTTTAGCTGGCAAAATGCAAAAACTTGGAATTGTTCCCGAATTGGAGGTATTTGATGCAGGTATGATCAATTATGCTAAATATCTTTTAAGAAAAGGATTGCTGGAACCTCCGTTTTATTTTAACCTTTTATTAGGCAATATTGCCTGTGCCCAGGCAGATATCTTATATGCAGGGATTATGATCAGAGATTTACCAGATAATTCTATTTGGAGCCTTGCCGGAATAGGTGAAGAGCAATTGAAAATGAATTCGGTGGGAATTGCAATAGGAGGAGGAGTAAGGGTTGGTCTGGAAGACAATATCTGGTATGATTCAGCAAGAACAAAATTAGCCCGCAATATAGATCTACTAAAAAGGATTCATATTATTGCCGAAGCTAACGGCAGGAATATTATGACCTCCGAAGAATTTAGAAAAAAAATGAATCTTGAAATGGGAAATGGCAAATATGGCCGAAAACCTAATCAATCCAGTTAGTTAAAGATTGTTTAATATATGTTGTTATAAGTAGGTGTATTAATAAAGAAAAACAATTAAAGTCATATTAAAGCAGTCCGGCTTTTTCATCCGTATCAATTAATTCGATATTGAGCCCGTACCTGGCAAGCAGAAATGCGATATCATGATTGTTAAATGCTTCACCTGGTTGAGGCTGAACAAGCGTAATTAATCCTTTACTTGTTAACTCCTCAATCTTCTCATTTATATTCGAGCATTTAAAACAAACATGGTGAAAACCTCCACCTCTATTAACAAAATTTATAAGTGATTGATTATTCTCAAGAGGTTCGATAAGTTTGATGGTTATACTTTCCTCTTTAAATAAAAAAGTCACCTTTACTTTCTGAAGTGAATTGGTAACTATTTCAGTCATTTGCCTATAACCAAAAACCCGATCCCAATAAGCAATCCCTTCTTCCAGATTCCTGACAGCAAAACAAATATGATCAATTTTCATCCGTAAATAATTTATTTTTTAATGGTCGGATGCCAGCCTGTCGGCAGACAGGGAACCACAATGATTAACTTCGTTGAGCTCGCTTCGCTCGGTTGATAATGAATTATTTTCATATGCGTTTGCGATTACAGTCAATCACGTGGGTTTCATATTAAAGCTTCCCTTTTATTTTCTTCCCCGTAGCACTGATCACCAATTGTTCGTTTAACTCAAATACCTTTGGAACTTTGTAAAGTGCAAGATGTTGGGAGCAATGGTGTTTGATCATGTCAAGAATTACTTCCTTCCCTCTTTCAGGTTTGATGACGATAGTAGCCTTAATAGCTTCCCCAAGTAGTTCATCTTCAATTCCTTCAATAGTACAGTCCACCACTTCGGGTAGTTCCAGTATAACCGCCTCAATCTCTTTTGGACTTATTCTTTTCCCCCCAACTTTAATGATCTCCTTTTTCCGGGCAGTCAGGTAAATATAATCATCCTGATCCACAGTCCCAAGATCTCCTGTATAGAGCCATCCATTTCTGATTGTATTTCTGGTACCCTCATCATCAGCAAAGTAACCCAACATAATATTATCACCCCTGGCGATTACTTCCCCTACCTCACCTGGTTTTATTCTTCCACCTTTTTCATTTATAACTTTTAACTCCACACCAGGAATCCCCTTACCCATAGAGCCCTTTTTCTTTTCATAAAGTTCCGGGGGAAGGTAGGATAGGCGGGCGGTTGCTTCAGTCTGTCCATACATTACATAAAAAGTCACATTTGGAAAACTATTACGGAATTCATCAATGAAAATAGTTGCTAGTTTGCCTCCTGCCTGCGTTACGTACTTAAGATCGGGGAAGTTTGTATTTTTGAAATTATCTGATTTCCTGAGCAGTATCTGAAAATGACTGGGTACCCCTGCAAATCCGGTACAACTATGCTCTCTTAGGTTATTTATAATTGCTCCTATAAATATGAAGGAGTTATTTAGGACTATTGATCCTCCAACACGTAAATGAGTATGTAATAATGATAATCCATAACAGTAATAGAAAGGTAATACTACAAGCATTCTATCATCCTGACTTAATTTCAGGTAAGCAATAATTGATTCTGTATTAGCGATCAGGTTTTTGTGAGAAATCATTACACCTTTAGGTTTTCCTGTAGAACCTGAGGTAAAAATTATCTCCGCACAACTTTCTTCATTAAAAACATCTCTCTTTTCAGGTACTGATCCTTTAAATTCAGCATTATTGATTGTGTCAGGGAATATGCATTTAACAGAGTCAAATGACAATTTACGTTCAATATCCTTTGTCATGAATATCAGAACTGGGCTTGTTAATCCTGAAATGTATGTGAAATTTTCTTTTTCAATATTTGGATCCAACGGAATACATATATTCCCCGACTTTATAATTGCCAGATATGCTGTTAAGAAAAAAATATTATTAAAGGAGATAAGTAATATTTTTTTGTCATGACCATATTCATGTTCAAGGTAATTAGCCAGTTGGAGAGATGCATTGTAGAGTTGTTTGAATGAGATATTCTCTTTTCCTACAAGAAATTGTTTTTCAAGACCATTTGTCTTTTCAAAAAAATAATCGAAAGCATTCATAATAAAGAAATATTAGTAAAGATACCGATAAAATGCTTTAGGTCATTGAAACTTACAACTGAACAATCAAGCCTAATGTTCAACAATAAATATAGTTGAACTTATCGTTCCTTCTATGGTTGTTTTTAGTATATATAATCCATTTTTAAGGTCTGCAGTAACTATTTGAAAAGTGGAATTCTCCATCATATATGAGAATTTTTTTTGCAGAAATTGTCGCCCTCCCATGTCAGTTATTGAGATCCAACCAGTTGAGTACTCATTTTGAAAAGGAATGGCAACATTCAATAATGTGTTACAAGGATTTGGAAAGACCTCAACTTTATTAAGTACCGGACTGGTGGTTTTAGAAGTAAGAGTATTTGTGGTAAGTTTCTTTTTTATAATGGTTCCACTATCACCAACCGCATAATAATTATTTTCGAATATGGTTGTTCCATTTAAATTTTTAGGTATATTAGAATTTTCCATAACCCAATTGTTACCGGAAAAAATCAGAATTGTACCGCCATAACCAACACTTATTCCATTAGTATCAACTGAAAAGAAAATCGACTTAAGCGATGGAAAACTAAAATTTAATAAAGGTTTCATCCATTGCTGTCCGTCAAAATGTAGAATAGTACTTGGACTTCCAACTGCCCATCCATTATTTGGATCTAACATGACCAAACTGGTAATTGTTGCTAACGGATTAAATGAGTTAGTAAATTTCTTTTCATTGTTATACGGCACTTTAATAATTGGAACATCAACACATTCGAGACCACCACCAATCCAGACTTCATCCTTTACAAAAGCGGATGCAAATAAATTTCCACGGGTTTTCCTGTTGCCCGATTCCCAAATCCCATCTTTATAGATCAGGATAACACCATTTTCACCTACTGCAATTCCATTTTTATTATCTTTGAAACTGACAGAAAAAAGATTATTCTGAGTTGGACTTTCGATTTTATTCCAACTTTTGCCATCGAAATGAAGAATTGTACCTCTTCCGCCAACAGCCCAACCATTATTTACATCAAGCATAAAAACAGAATACAGATTTTCATTGGTTGGCTTTTGAAAGATATTCCAACCAGCAATTGATCTAAAAAGGATGGTACCTTTATCTCCAACAATCCACCCTGAATTGCTCTTTACAAAGGAGATTGCGTTCAGGTTACTATTTGTTGGACATTTCTCAAGGCTCCATTGGGCCTGAATAATCCCGAAACTTAACAGACCAATAATTAATAAAAAGGCTTTTTTATGCATAATCAAATACTTAAATTTTATTTTAAAACAATTACCTTATTATTTCCATTAGTATGCGGAAGTCCAACAAATTGATATGTTATCTGACCATTTTCTTCAGTAAATAAATAACATTTGGTATCCAAATCATTATTACCACTATATGAAATTTCAATGTCAGTCTGGTTTTCTTTAACATTCGTAATTCTGATATTATTTCTAGCCCTTATATACTGGACTGCATAATCAGTTGAGGTATATTGCGGATTATATTCATACATGGCTGATGTTATTTGCCTTATGATCTCCCTCCAGTTTGTAGGGCTAATATCGTCGAAATAATACTCATGCGTAAACAATGAAGGAAGAACCATGCTATTCAGTGCACGTCTCAAATG
>JBGOZX010000170.1:0-8433 GCA_041480425.1 Bacteroidia bacterium | reverse complement strand
GGAAATGCGGGGGATGGATTACCGGGAACTGGAATATTCACAAAACGATTCCAGGATCTGTGGAACTTTTATAAAACTGGAGGGTCGTGATCCATACAGTTTTCAGATGTTTCAAAAGTACATCTCCCGTATTAAGCCGGAATCACTGCACCGTGTACTCGTGGAGATTAATAAAATTGCCATAAGTGAAGGATTGGAAGACGTGAAAAGTGTTTCACAGGATTCTACCGTTGTTAAAACCAATATTCATTACCCAACCAATAACTCCCTTGTATGGGATTGTGTAAAAACAAGTACCCGGTTATTGGCACAATTGAAGGAAGAGATTGATACGCTTGATTTTATTGATTACACAAAATCGGCAAAGAAGACCTTCTATGAAATCAACATTACGCGTGGAGAAGCGAAACGAATACCCCTTTTTCATAAGCAATTGATTCTTTTTACCAAAGTGATCAATCAAACCTCCAATGCGATAAAAAAAAAGTCCACGAGTATTATCGCCAGGGACATTCAGGAAGAACTGGCTAAATTGCTTGGCCTGATGAAACAGGTATTTGATGTAACCTATCGCAAGGAAATTGTCGGGGGGAAAGTTCCCAGTGAAGAAAAAATATTTTCGATTTATGAACAGCACACCGATATCATTGTGAAAGGGCAACGGGAAGCGCTTTTTGGCCACAAAATAAACCTGGCTGCAGGAAAGAGCAATCTTGTTCTGGATTGTCAGATTTTGAGAGGCAACCCATCAGATAAATCCTTGTTTAAACCAACGATTGACAATGTCATTCAAAATTATGGGGCCATTCCGCGCAACAGCACTACCGATGGAGGATATGCCAGTTCATTCAACCTCGAATATGCGCAGAAAGCAGGCATTGCAAATATCGTGTTTAATAAGGTTGTTGGCAGCATGCAGAATATTGTCAGTAGTTTCAATATGGAAACACGGCTGAAAAAATGGCGTAGCGCCATGGAGGCTATTATCTCAAATATAAAACGGGGGTTCAATATTTTTACCTGTAATTGGAAAGGCTGGATTCACTTCCAGGCGAAGGTCCTTTGGAGTATTTTGGCATATAACTTCAGGGTGATGACCGGATTAATTCTTGACCGGATTAAACCCGCTCCAAAGGTCTGCTGATCGTCGGAACGACCAGTAAAAAAAGGTGTTTTGAATAATGAACCTATAAACGGGACAAAAAAGACATGTGAAAAAATCAAAATCCAACTGATATTAACAAATTGGACCGGGATATTAACCAGATCATGGCCACTTTTTTTACCGAGTGATGGTTTTTGTTGCTAAAAATTCCCCATCGCATCAAAAAATCTCCCGGTTATTAACAAAATGGGGATATTATGGACAGACACTAATTAATCGATACTTTTCAAATATCTAGATTATGAAAACAAAGAAGGTAGAATTAGATGTTGATTTTATTGGGGGACAAACTTCTTTGACTAAAGAAGAAGAGAAGGCCATAAGTGAATTTATTAAGAAGAATAAGTCAAAAAAGACTAAAGCTCATTCTCTCAAAACCAAGACTATCAAGCAATTGATTTAAAATAAAACACTAACTGCCAACACGGACAATGGTAATTAGCTTCCCGCTGACGCGGGACAAGTTGTCATAGTTTTTGCGGGATTCGGTACCATCTACCGGGACTGGCCCGCCTTCGTAAAACTTCGGCGGATGATGCAAAAACCACGCCAGCGAAGAATAACTTTGGTAACTTAATAGCCTGGTTGTCAATTGGTACAATTTCTGCCGTTAATTGTCATTCTCTTTCAGCCATTAATTGAGTATCTTTGTAACTCAGTTTAAAATAACATTTCCATGCGGTTTTCTCCTGAAAAATTAAGCATCCCCGATCAAAGGATGAAGCCATTCATCGATCCTGATGAGATACGGAATCTCATAAACGGCACAAAACCCGAAAAGGGCAGGGTCAGGGATGTAATAGCAAAATCGCTCGATAAGAAGAGGCTTACAATGGAGGAGACTGCTGTTCTTATAAATGCTGTCGGAACAGAACTTTTTGAGGAGATCAGACATGGAGCCCATGAATTAAAAGAGAAAGTTTATGGTAACAGGATAGTTCTGTTTGCCCCTCTTTATGTTGGTAACAAATGTAACAACAACTGCCAGTATTGCGGTTTCAGGATTTCGAACAAGGAAGCCGTCCGTAAAACATTATCAGACAATGAGATCATCAAAGAGGTTGAGGCTCTGGAAGATAACGGCCAGAAAAGGCTGATACTTGTTTACGGGGAACATCCTGAATATTCTGCCGAATATATAGCACACACTGTCAAAATCGTATATGGTGTTAAAAAGGGGCATGGGGAAATAAGGAGAGTGAACATTAATGCTGCTCCCTTTGATATTGCGGGGTTCAGGAAAGTGGGTGAATCAGGGATAGGCACATACCAGGTATTCCAGGAAACATATCATCCGGACGCATATAAATGGTATCACCTCGGTGGAAAGAAAAAAGACTTTGAATGGCGCCTTACTTCTCTCGACAGGGCACAGGAGGCCGGAATAGATGACGTTGGAATCGGAGCTTTGTTTGGCCTGTATGACTGGCGCTTCGAAGTGCTCGGACTTATTCGTCATACCAATCATCTTGAAGCATGTTATAATGTAGGTCCTCACACAATTTCATTCCCGAGGATAAAGGATGCTCTTAGCCTGAACATCACCAATAAGTACCAGACCAGCGATGATGATTTTAAAAAGCTGGTTGCCATTTTGCGTCTTGCTGTTCCATATACAGGACTTATTTTAACAGCCCGGGAAGCTCCTGATGTAAGGAGAGAGGTTATGCAATATGGTGTATCACAAATAGATGGTGGAACAAAGCTTGAGATTGGGTCTTATGCTGACTCCAAAAATGAGGATCAGAACCTGAACCGGGAACAATTCAGGATAAATGACCCAAGATCACTTGCTGAGGTTGTTGATGAGCTATTAACCAACGATTACCTGCCGTCATTCTGCACATCGTGTTACAGGATGGGGAGAACCGGTGAGCATTTTATGGAATTCTCAGTACCTGGATTTATCAAAAGATTCTGTACACCAAATGCTATTCTTACACTTTCGGAATATATCTGCGATTATGCTGCAGGTGAAGTATCTGACAAGGGATGGCAGGTAATCGAAAAAAATATTCAAAAACTTGAACCAGGAGTTGCTTTGAGTACACGGGAGAAAATCGAAAGGATAAAAAAAGGGGAGAGGGATTTGTATTTTTAAAAGGGTGCTTGGTACTTGGTGCTTGGTGCTTGGTACTTGGTGCTTGGTAGTATCTGGTAAAATATTTAAATAGATATATGATAAAGATTCTTGGTATTAAGATCCTTGACAGGATAAAAGAGGCAGGTCTGACCCAGGGAATCCTCTCCAGACATGCTGGTTTGATAACCACAAGGTTGGGCTTTCATGAACTGACCACCGAGTTATGCAGCCGCGAAGCCTATATTTTTCTTCATATAGCAGGCGAAGCTTCTAAAACCAAAGAGCTTTTATCAGATCTTAAAGCTCTGGGAGGCGTCGAAATCCGTGAAATGACATTTGAGGACGATGACCAATTCACCAATTTTTCCTCGGAAGAGGGTGCACTGAGAATTCTCGGGATACTCATTGAAAATAGAGACCATGAGGCAATAACTTCGGTCCAGAAAACACTCACTGCTTACGGATGCGTTATTGGCACGCGTTTAGGTGTTAACGAGGAATTCTTCGGTAAACCGGCGGGACTTATTATTCTTGAGCTTATGGGCGATGAGATTCAAATGGATCTGCTCGAAAAGGATCTCCAGAATATCAGGAAAGTTCGCCTGAGGAAAATGGTTTTCTGAAATCAGGTACTTGATTCTGGGTGCTTGGTGCTGGGTGCTTGGTTATTCGGCTTAATAACCTAATAACATCTTCAACCCTTCAACCCTTCAACCCTTCAACCCTTCAACTTTTCAACCCTTCAACTCATCAACCCTTCAACCTTTCAACCCTTCAACCTTTCAACCCTTCAACCTTTCAACCTTCTTATCTTATTATCTGTCCGAAAAATACTGCATTCATAAAGATCTTATTTGTACCATACCAGATGGCTCTGAAATTGGTATTATCATAAATTGAAATGATCCTGTTGCCGTGCACACTGGCAAAAGAAGTTCCTTTGATCCTCTCAATGTTCTCCTTTGTACAATAGCCGCTTAGTAAAGGATTTGCTGTATATTGAACCGGATTGTTATATATATTCCCGTCCTTTTTAGCTGCTGTGGAAGACGATTTGAAAACAGGAAGAATGTCCCTTGTGTAGCCAAAGCAGAGTGGATGGGTAAGGTCAAGCTTTGTCTCGAAGATTGAACCAGGAATCTCCTGAACCTGACTATCTGCCGACCTGTTTATATAGATCCCGTCTTTTTTTCCTTTCGTGACCGCTGGTACAAATTCTATCTCAGCAAGCTTATTTCTTGCCAGCCAGTCGTTACCGCTCTCATAGCCAATTATGGTGCCACCTTTTTGGTTCCATATCCTTATATTTTCGATTCCTGCAGGGCTTACATCAGGAGAACCGGTAATAATTAAAACATTATAGCGATCAAGATCGACTGATCCAAATCTTGCAGCTGTAATCATTGTTACCGGCATCATGAATCTGGTATCAAACATATGCCAGATCTCACCAGCATCACTACTGTTAGTCCCATCTCCTACGATCATCAGGACCGATGGCTTTTCCAGAATGCTGAATGCCCCGCTGCCAAGGTCTATACCCTCAGGAGTGAGACCTGTCTTTACACCATAAATAGTTATCCCGCAATCTTTTGCGACATTTTCCATAAGTTTGAAAAGCTCATTTCCGGAAAGCAATTGTCCGGATGCCGGAACCATTATTGTTCCATAGGAAAATGTCTTTTTCAGTTTGCCATCATCATAAACAAATTTTTTGGTTGAAACTCTTGCAGTTAATCTGGCCTTTTGCAAAGAAAACAGTGCTTTAGGAGCATAATATTCATTCCATTCGAACAGGTAGGCATAAGAATTTTCTGAGGCCAGGAGTTTGCCATCGGGAACCGGTGCATGCGTTAATTCGGTACCGGTAAGCCCTTCCATCTCCTTCGCCTGGGATATTCCTGCATAACTGAGATTAAACGACAATGGTAAAACCCATGTTGAAATATCATAGAAAGCGCTGTCAGTGAATTCTTTAACTGGTTCAAACAGACTTCTTATGAATCTGTATTCGGTTTGCCGTAACGGAACAATAAAACTGTTATCAGCTTTATACTGGATCCCGTTTTTATTAATATCTCTACCAGGTCTGAAAACTTTTATCTGATGCTCCAGCAGGATTTTGATGAATTCAGATGTTCTTCCATTGTCGGCAGGTTCTGTGAAGATATAGGCTTTGACCGGGTATTTATCTGCCTGAGCAACTGCATCTCTGTAAAAATTTCTCTGACTTTCCAGGAGTTTATCCTTCATTTTCAATCCGGCTTCGAGAGTTGAAAGGGATACGGTAACCTGATTTCTTATGGCAAAAGGAAATGACAGTAATCCTCCGGGAGTCTCTTTAAGGTGTCCTTTTAATCCTGCCTGTTCAAACAGAATGCCTACTGAACCATGTATATCGGGATATGATGACCCTTTTCCTACATAGAAATCATCAAAAATCTCCTCAGTATAATATAAGCTTCCTATCGAATTGAGATATTTTTCGTGATACTTACCAATTTCTGCTGTAAGTTCCTGGTTGTCAGCAGGTGTTAAAGGATTGTTCCTGCTTTGTATTCCAGGTTGAAAGAAAAAAGTTTCGTTTGCACCCATCTCATGATGGTCGGTGTTTATATTTGGTTTCCACTTATGAAAAGCTGCAACACGTCCGATTGATTCCGGGTGCTGAAGCATTATATAATCACGGTTAAGATCGAACCAGTAATGGTTAGTTCTTCCCCCGGGCCAGCTTTCGCTGAATTCCCATGAAGCCGGATCAGGATTGTTGTTCAGGCTCCTTGTAAAGTTAACCCATGTGGAATGACGTTGCATACCATCCGGATTAAGGGCCGGATCTACCAGAATAACAGCATTTTTAAGTAATTCATCAATCTCTTTTCCTTCTCCTGCAATAAGATAATATGCGGTCAGAGCTGAGGCATTCTGGGCACTCGATTCATTTCCGTGTATCCCATAACCCAGCTTAATGAAGACCGGCATGTTCTTTATTTCAATATTGTCCGATTTTGAAGGATCACATAACAGTAAATGCTGTTGTCTCAGATTTTCAAGGTTCTTAATATTATCAGGAGAACTTATAATTAATTGCCCCAGAGGACGGCCTTCGTGACTTCTTCCGTATTCTTCCCATACAGCTCTTTCAGAGGCCTTTGCCAGCTCAAGCATGTAGTAATAAAGCTTATCGTGCGTTAAGTGCCATTCCCCGATTTCATGTCCAATGAATTGTTTCGGAGTGGGGATTGATGGATTGTATGAAATACCGGCAGGAAGATAATACTCAAGTCTAACCTGAGCATTTATTAATGTACCAGTTATAAGTACAGCCATAAAGAGTGCGAGCTTCTTCATAAATAAGTCTGAATTATCTGAAAGAGGTGACAATATAGAAAAAATAATGCATTGTAAATCCGTGAAGATTTGTTAAAAAATATTAATACGGAAATCCGATAGAAGGACCCAGTACCCAGCATCAAGGACCCAGAACTATATCTTCAACCTTTCAACCTTCTTTTATTGTAATGCTTTGAATCTCCCCATTCGCCATAAACAACTTCAGCATCAGCCAGACTGACCCGTGCTTCAAGACAACTCTGGCAATCCTCTGCCGAGTCATTAGTACAGGGCTTATTATCATATAGTTTGTAGCTGTCGCGGTATTTCCCAGGTGTGATATTTGGCATAATAATATTGGCCCCGATCATGACTGCTTTTTCCCTCCCTATCGGATCGATAGCCTGAAGTGCTGTTGCAGCAACAATATTAATATCCTTCATCATTATTCTGATGATGGCTATCATTTTGAGAGTAAGATCAAATCTCTCTGTAAGGGGCAAAAGTTTTTCAGAATGAATGATAAGCGGAGTATCGGCATGTTCTATATATGGGCCCATACCGCACATATCAATATTAAATTCTTTCATAAAAAGAAGATCTCCGGCAAGATCATCCAGTGTCTGAAAAGGCAATCCGATCATTACCCCGGTGCCTGTCTGATAACCAATTTCCTGAAGGTTTTTCAGACATTGAAGTCTTCTCCTGAAATCATGTTTTTTATCGTCAGGGTGGATTTTATGGTAAAGTCCGATGTTCGTTGACTCAACCCGCAGGAGGTAACGGTGTGCACCGGCATCGAACCATTTTTTATAAACCTCAGGTTCCTGTTCACCCACCGACAGGGTTATCCCAAGTTCCCCATTCGATATCTCCTTGATTTTATGAAGAAGTTTTTCAATACGATCCGTGACAAAGGAACTCTCAAGTTCTCCCGATTGAAGGGCAATAGACCCATAACGATTGTCAAATGCAAACTTTGCCGCTGTAAGTATTTCATCATCAGATAAATTATAGCGGTCAAGGTTTTTATTTCCTTTCCTGATACCACAGTAAAGACAATCTTTCGCGCAAACATTTGAGAACTCGATCAATCCCCTGAACCAGACTTTTTTGCCAATATATTCTTCTTTAACCTCAGCAGATTTTTTAAAAAGAAGCGTCCTCTCTTCTCCTTCTGATTGAAGAAGGTCAACAAGATCTTCTTTTGATAAATTATCCTTTTCGAGTATATACTTTACATTCATTTCAACCTTTCAACCTATTAACCTTCGACTTTTAAACATCTTTTCTTCTTCAACATTAACCCACCCCTGGCCCCTCCAGGGAGGGGAATTTCAGGCGTTCTAATCTTTCAACCCTTCAACCCTTCAACCATCTAGAATCCTCTTCCAAACATACCCCAAAGGGTGACCTTGATATCTTCCCATCTCTTCATGGCGGAGTTTGCAAAACTGTTTGTATATGCTGTTACATACTTTTTTGCCTCTTCTCTCTTACCTCCCTTAACCAACTCAACTACTCTCTTTTCAACCATTGGCAGTTCTTATGAGGCTTATGTTTGTGTTTAATAAACATGTGGGTTTCATAAAATGTTAATTAGGGATTTCATTACTTTAACTTCTACTACAAAATAAATTTAAAAATCATTTACTAACAAAATGTTCCTTAAATAATGTTTCATATTTTAAATTACATAGAATATGTAACGTAAAATATGGAATCAAATACCTTGTTAAATCAGTAGTTATTTTCCATCAGATTATTGATGAGATAGAAAAAATTGCGAATGATGGTTAAATCTTTAGTCTGAGTGACTTGTTTTTCCGTCAGTGGCTAATTTATAAAGCAG
>JBGOZX010000169.1:0-8470 GCA_041480425.1 Bacteroidia bacterium | reverse complement strand
CGTTTTTACCTATTTTTGTGTTCCACCCTAACAAAGTATTATCTCTTTTTATGACAGCTTTCTCTCACTTACATGTTCATACTCAATACTCTATCCTCGATGGAGCTTCAAATATCGCTTTGCTTATTGACAAGGTAAAATCGTTAGGTATGGAAGCAATTGCCATTACCGACCATGGTAATATGTTTGGCGTCAAAGAGTTTCATGCAAATGCTACAAAAAAAGGGATAAAACCAGTTATTGGCTGCGAAATTTATGTGGCAAAAAGATCCATAAGTGAAGTAACCGGTAAAGAGGACCGTTCAGGGGATCATCTAATTCTCCTCGCAAAAAACCTGACGGGCTATAAAAACCTGATCAAACTTGTCTCAACAGCATGGATAAAAGGCTTTTACTATAAACCACGGGTTGATAAGGAGTTACTCACAAAATACAAAGATGGGTTAATAGCTTCTTCAGCGTGCCTGGCCGGAGAGATCCAGGATCAGATCCTTAACGGGACAATAGCCGGTGCTGAAGAAGCGCTGAAGAGCTATCTGGATATATTCGGAGATGACTTTTATCTTGAAATACAGCGACATGAAACCTACGATCCGGATGCCGACAGATCAGCCTTTCCACTCCAGCAAAAGGTTATTGAGGTTTTCAAAAAACTATCGGTAAAATATAATGTAAAAATAATCGCCACGAATGACATCCATTTTATCAATGCCGAAGATGCTGAAGCTCACGACCGGCTGATTTGTATTAACACGGCAAAGGACATTGATGACCCTGACAGATTGCGATATTCAAAACAGGAGTATTTAAAGAGCGAAGAGGAGATGCGAAATATCTTCAGTGATATTCCTGAAGCTGTGGATAATGTAGTTGAACTGGTTTCCAAAATTGAAAAATACAAGCTTGATCATGATCCTATTATGCCCGACTTTGAGCTTCCGGACGGTTACACTGATAAGGACCAGTATCTCAGGTTTCTGACCTACAAGGGAGCTGAAAAGAGATGGGGAACTCTGACAAAGGAGCAAACAGATCGGATCGATTTTGAACTTGAAACAATTGCAAAGATGGGATTTCCCGGATATTTTCTTATAGTCCAGGATTTCCTGAAAGCGGCCAGGGAGATGAGGGTTTCAGTTGGGCCGGGAAGAGGTTCAGCCGCTGGTTCAGCAGTCGCATTTTGCCTGAGGATCACAGATATAGACCCGATTAAATACGGACTCCTTTTTGAACGGTTCCTGAACCTCGACCGCATATCAATGCCTGATATTGACATAGATTTTGATGAAGACGGAAGAGAAGCTGT
Organism: Bacteroidia bacterium; assembly: GCA_041480425.1. Taxonomy (GTDB): domain Bacteria; phylum Bacteroidota; class Bacteroidia; order Bacteroidales; family VadinHA17; genus LD21. The sequence goes on along the minus strand of JBGOZX010000169.1, from coordinate 7,164 downwards.
ATTGAGATATGTTGTCAATAAATACGGACACGATAAGGTTGCACATATTATCACCTTTGGTACAATGGCCGCAAAAATGGCCATCAGGGATGTTGCAAGAGTGCAGAAGCTGCCGCTGCCTGATGCTGACAGACTGGCTAAACTGGTACCTGAAAGACCGGGAATAACGCTTTCCGCCGCTTATGCCGAAGTACCAGAACTGGCAAAAGAAAAAGAATCATCAAATAAACTGATCGCACAGACACTTAAATATGCCGAAGTACTCGAAGGATCTATCAGACAAACCGGAGTCCATGCCTGCGGCATTATTATAGGGAAAGATTCGCTCGACAACTATATTCCTCTATGTACAGCAAAAGATACTGATCTCTACGCAACTCAGTATGACGGCAGCCAGGTAGAGTCGGTGGGATTGCTTAAAATGGATTTCCTCGGACTGAAAACCCTGTCAATAATTAAAGATGCTATTGAAAATATAAAAAAATCGAAAGGAATAGATATCGATATTGATAACTTACCTCTGGATGACAAAAAAACTTTTGAACTCTTTAGTAATGGCGAAACAACCGGGATTTTCCAGTTTGAATCAACCGGAATGAAAAGGTACCTCAGAGATCTTAAACCCAACCGCTTAGAGGATTTAATCGCCATGAATGCCCTGTACAGACCGGGACCAATGGAATATATTCCCAAGTTTATCAAAAGGAAACATGGGATTGAACCAATTGATTACCCTTTGCCGGTGATGGAAAAATATCTCAATGATTCATATGGGATCACTGTCTATCAGGAACAGGTTATGTTATTGTCACAGGAACTTGCAGGATTCACAAAAGGGGAAGCTGATTCGCTCAGGAAAGCCATGGGGAAAAAGAAAAAGTCCATCATGGATGAAATGAAAATGAAGTTCCAGGAAGGCTGCAGTAAAAACGGTTACGACGAAACCATTGTTAACAAAATCTGGTCCGACTGGGAAGCTTTTGCTCAGTACGCTTTTAACAAATCACATTCAACATGTTACGCTCTTGTTGCATTTCAGACAGGCTATCTGAAAGCTCATTTCCCTGCAGAATATATGGCAGCAGTTCTCAGCCGGAATATCAGTGATATAAAGAAGATCACCACCTTTATGGACGAAACCCGGAGGATGGGCATGGAGGTACTGGGGCCTGATGTCAATGAAAGTAATGTGAAATTCACGGTTAATAAGGACGGTAATATTCGATTTGGTCTGGGTGCTATAAAAGGAGTCGGTGAAAGTGCTGTGCTGCAACTGATTGATGAGAGGGAACAAATTGGCCTTTATAGGAATATTTATGATCTGGTTGAAAGGGTAAACATGAACTCCCTGAATAAGAAAAACCTTGAAGCGATGGCTGTTGCCGGCGCATTTGATTGTTTTCGGGAAATAACGAGGGCACAATATTTTTCACTCGACACAAAAGGATCAAGTTTCATAGAAAGTCTCATTCGCTATGGGAATAATGCCAAGGCAGTTAAAAACTCAAATCAGCAGACACTTTTCGGAGCGAGTGGTGGCTTTGACATCATTAAGCCTGATCCCACTGTTTGTCCCGATTGGCCCAAACTTGAAAAACTCAACAGGGAAAAGGAGGTGATTGGAATATATCTTTCTTCCCATCCGCTTGATGATTTTAAACTGGAGATAGACACTTTTGCAACTGCCACACTGGCCGATCTGCAAAACCTGAGTGATTGGTTCGAAAGAGATGTTGTTGTAGCAGGAATGTTGATCGATACAAAAAATGGTATCGGGAAGAATGGGAAACCTTACGGATCATTTACCCTTCAGGATTATTCCGATTCGTTCAGGTTTATAATGTTTGATAAAGAATATCTTGAATACAGCAAATTTTTTATAGTTGGCTATTATCTACTGGTCAAAGGGAGAGTTCAAAAACGGAAATATAAAGAAGAAGAACTAGAATTCCGTATTAAAACCATTAATCTCCTGTCGAGTGTGAAGGATGAACTTGTAAAGTCGGTTACCCTCAAAATTAATCCGGAGAATATCAGTAAAGAGATGATAAACGAGCTGATGGAATTACTTCATGAAAATAAGGGTGAAACCGAACTCAGATTCCTGTTCTATGATCCGGAAGATAAAATCTCCCTTCCTATGTTCTCAAGAACCTTCCGGGTGAGGCTGAATAACGAATTAATTTCTTATCTCGACGATCATCCCGGTATTGAATATAAAGTTAATTAGCTATCTTTGTCCCCACCATTTGATTACGATTCTTTAATTTATTATATATTATGGCATTAGAGGTAAATGACAATAATTTTGAAGATATTGTTCTCAAGTCAGACAAGCCTGTGATTGTTGATTTCTGGGCTGAGTGGTGCGGCCCATGCAGAATGATTGCCCCGATAATTGAGGAGATCTCAAATGAGTATTCAGGAAAAGCTGTTGTCACTAAATGTGATGTTGATACCAGCCCTATGGTTGCCTCAAGGTTTGGTATCAGGAACATCCCTACTGTTCTTTTCATTAAAGATGGCAAGGTTGTTGATAAGCAGATTGGTGCTGTTCCGAAGAGTAACTTTTTAACTAAATTAAATGCCCTTATTTAATTTCTGAAAAATATTCATGATGGCCGTTGATTTTCGCAACGGCCATTTTATTAATACCTTATGACAATATGTGTGTTTGCTGCTTCAAGCAGCCGGATTGATAAAAAGTATGCAGTTGCAGCTGCAGAGCTTGGTTCTCTTTTTGCAAGGTCAAAGATGAATGTTATTTATGGAGGAGGCGGTATTGGACTGATGGGCACGCTTGCAGATGCAGTACTCGAAAACGGAGGTACGATTACAGGTGTAATTCCTTCTTTTATGGAGAAAGAGGGCTGGGGACATCCGCATGTGAAAGATATGATCGTAACGACAGATATGGGGGAAAGAAAAAAGAATATGTTTGCCAGGGCTGATGCTGTTGTTGCCTTACCAGGTGGTGTCGGAACTCTTGAAGAGTTAACAGAGGCTATAACGCTGAAACAACTCGGACTTTTCAGAGGACCAATCATTATTTTGAATACTCTTGACTTTTACAGATCCTTCATTGATTTCCTCGGAAATATGGTTAAAGGTAATTTTCTCAGGTTTGAACATAAAGGTATCTGGGAAATAGCCAACACACCTGAGGAGGTTCTGGTTGCTCTGACAAAAAACAAAAGCTGGATTGATGACCCCCGCAGAATTGCCAAAATCTAGCTTAGTGGAATTCCTGTATCGAAAAACATTATCTCATCCTGCTGAATATCCCGGTTCCCTTTATTATTCATTATTCAGAATTATCTCAAGCATACTATTGCTGAATTTTGTTTTTGAAAAGATTTTACCCTGAATTACAGGAGCCTTAATACCATCTTTAAAACAGGTATTCCCATAAAAAACCCGAGCCTCATCCCAATATCCTGTGGAAATAAAATGGTTAAACACATGTGCTCCACCCTCAATAAACAACGATTGAATACCTGCTTTGAAAAGATATTCTGAGATCTGCCCTGCTGCTGTATCTTCATCATGCAACTTTACAACATCCGCTCCTTTCATATCTGCTTTCCCGTTATTAGTAAATATAATATTGGGTCCGGCAGAATCATTAATAGCAAGATTCTCTCCCAGCACTCCTGAACTGCTAAGTATTATTCTGACAGGATTATTCCCTTTCCATTCTCTGACATTAAGTCGGGGATTATCAGCCCTGATAGTCCCGGCACCAACTAGAATCGCCTGCTCCGACGCCCTCCATTTATGTACAAGTACTCTTTCAGGATTTCCTGTAATCCAGTAAGGTTCAGCTTTATATCCCTCAGGTCTTACCATATCAATGAATCCATCGGCGCTTTGTGCCCATTTAAGTGTAATGTAGGGTCTTTTCTTCTCATGAAATGTAAAGAACCTTCTGTTAAGCCTTCTGCAATCTTCCTCAATTAAACTGCTAATGACATCACAACCGGCATTGCGAAGTCTTGACCGGCCGCTTCCTGATACCTTTTCACTTGTATCAATGGTCCCGATGACAATTTTAGGTATCTTATGTGAAATGATTAGATCTGCACAAGGAGGTGTTTTTCCGAAATGAGAACAGGGTTCAAGATTCACATAAAGTGTTGATGATCTGAGTATTGTTTTATCCGGTACAGATTCGATTGCCCAGACTTCCGCATGGGGGCCACCTGCTTTCAGATGGTATCCTTCGCCAATAATATTTCCTTTATGTACAATCACCGAACCGACCATCGGGTTCGGATAAGTCATTCCCTCTGCTTTCGATGCAAGTTCAAGGCATCTTCGCATGAATTTAATATCATTGTTCTCCGGCATTTCTCTGAAAGTACTAATTTTGACTTATGGCCGTTAATTTACGAACAATAAAAGATATCAGGAATTATCTTGCAAGGGAACTTACGCAGATCTACCATGAACAGGAAATAAGTTCCTTCACCAAAATTATTATTTATTCGGTTCTGGAGGTTAATAAGGTGAATTTACTGAGCGGGAATGAATATCCGGTCACCCGACAGGATGCTGAAAAAGTAATTCATATCTGCAACGAACTGAAAACCGGGAAACCTCTCCAATATGTCATTGGAGAAACTGTCTTTTATGATTGCATTATAAAAGTCAACAGCAGTACATTAATACCCCGTCCGGAGACTGAGGAACTTGTTGATCTGATAATCAGGGAAAACACAGGATTCATAGGGAAAATCATTGATATAGGTACCGGATCAGGCTGTATTGCTATTGCCCTTGCAGTAAACTTCCCGGATTCAGAAATAACAGGTATCGATATCTCAGAAAAAGCTCTGAAGACAGCCTCAGAAAATGCGAAGCTGAATAATGTGGAAATCACGCTGTTAAAAGCTGATATTTTTAACCATGAATTATATAAAATGCATGATGTGGATTTAATTGTAAGTAATCCCCCATATGTGCGAATTTCGGAAAAACAGCACATGAGTATTAATGTGCTTGATTTTGAACCACATACGGCACTTTTTGTGCCGGATAATGATCCCCTTGTTTTTTATCAGGCGATACTTGATCTGGCCGGATACATTTTGAATCCGGGTGGAAAATTATATTTTGAAATTAATGAAGCAATGGGAAACCCTCTTCATCAGTTGCTTGAATTATCCGGATATAAAGGGATAAAGATCGTTCATGATATTAATGGTAAAGAGAGAATGATAAAAGCAAGAAAAGATGTCTGAAAGCCCATTGTTCAAAACAGCTCTTAATAAAGCCATGGCCATATGCTCACACCGCGAATACTGTACAGGAGACATCCGTACTAAATTAAATTCATGGGGAGTGGGCAATACTGATTCAGAGAAGATTATCGTCGTACTCACTAAAGAAAATTTTATCAATGATACCCGGTACGCAACTGCTTTTGTTAAAGACAAATTCATTCACAATAAATGGGGAAAAATAAAGATCATTTCCCAACTCCGGGCAAAAAACGTTGCTGAGGAAATAATAAAATCAGCGCTCGATGAGATTGATAACGACCATTATAGAAAGACAGCCAAAGAAATATTATCCGCTCATCGCAGGTTCATTAAGGCTAAAAATCAATACGACCTTAAAGGAAAGTTATTGCGGTTCGGATTGTCAAAGGGTTTTGAGAGTCATTTGCTTTATGACATTCTTAATGAAACGGACTAAAAAGCTTTGCGATAAATGGCCAGAATGATATCAGGAATATTAATATTGAACCGGCTATATCGAATATAATCAATTGTCTTCGTATATCATTATGCTTCATAAAGATAACAGAAAAAACCACTCTCATTACAAACTGCAAAGCAAAAAAGAGGAATAGCTGAAACCCATAAACATTCCATTCGTATGCTTCGGAAATCCTTCCCCTTACAATAAGAGAAAAACTATGCGACAGTCCACATGATACACATGGCTCTCCGGTGAGTTTCTCATGAATGCAGACAACAGGATAATTATCTTTTTCGGGAGAAAAAATACCGGAGTATGCAAAAATCAGCAGTATTACTCCGGCAAAAATTATATTTATTATAAGATAAGGTTCATTCCTGAACTTTATCTGCAGTTTTGATTTACGACTACTTTTTCTTTTGTAAAGTGTCATTCTTCTGAGTATTTCCCTTTTCCAGATCTTCAAGTGTCTGTTCGCGATCCTTCTTACCGGAACTGGTGTTTATTTCCACTTTATTACCGTTACTTTCAATTTTAATATTAACGTTGGCATCTTCCAGGTCTTTAATTACATTATCGTGAACATCATTGATAATATTCTGGATATCGGCTGGCCATTTGTTTTCAGACTTTTTAGCTATTTTACCCGCCACAAACACCTGTGAAAATGAGATAAGCGAAGCAACAACGGCAATTATAAGTCCGGCAAGAAGCACACCACGGGGGGAGTTGCTTCGTGAGGCCTGGGATAATCCCACCGAGGCAAGAACGATTGCGATTATGCCCGGGATAATTGCAATAATACCGACGCAGGGTATTACTGCAAGAACAAATGTTATTATCGCTGTTATCAGGGCTGCAACACCCAGATTCTGTTTCGTGGGCTGCTGTGTGACCTTTCCCGTGTTTTGATCTGTGTTATTTGTAAAATCTTCCATGACACTTTTGAGTATTTATTATTTTTCATTCCTGGTCAGAATATTTAACATATCCTGCTCTAAAGACGTAACAGGATTTTCAATGATGCGTCCGGCTTCAACATTATTTTTCATAATTATGAAAGTCGGCACAAGCTGGATTTCGAGTTTATCATACTCACCAATCGGAGAGAGTTTTGCATTGTCAACACCGATAAAGGTTACTTTTTCAACAGGAAATTTCCATAATTCAAGCACCTTCATAAAACGGGGAACCTCTCTCCTGCTGTCTGGGCACCATGTCCCCAGAACGATTTTTATGGTCAGATCATCTTTGCTTATTTCTGTTAATTTATTCATAGCCTCCTGATTGACCTGGTATTCATTATAACCTTTTATATACCATTCGGAATATGGCGGACTGGTTAATCTACCCTGATTAAAATACCCCAGAAGCCATGTTGATTGCTCCGAGAAGTTTACTGAAGGTGCAGTCACATTGGAATTCTCAGTGGCAGGGGGGATCTCAACAGCAGGTTTT
>JBGOZX010000168.1:0-8522 GCA_041480425.1 Bacteroidia bacterium | reverse complement strand
ATTATCCATCAGCCAGCGAAGCCGACATGGCTACCCTGTCAAAACTTCTATACTGGGGTTACTCGAAAAACGAGGCTGCCACAATCCTCCGAAAATACCGTTATCGAGACAAACTTCTCCGAGACGACTACATACAAGGCACACTTACAAAAATCAATGTTAAGGACACAATAGCCAACCATGTGAACGTCAAATATTGGACTCCGCAAGGAACACAAGCCAAAACGAAGGACACTACGGAAACAGCAGCAAAAATGAACGCTTAAGGGCATGAAGCATTATTCGTTTATTTGAATCTCCTTTTTTTGTCCTGTTAGAGACAGCAAATGGGATTGCTACTCCTACAATAAACATGAAAAAAGGTTGAATCAGATCCCAAAAGTGCAATCCGTGCCATTCATGATGACTGAATTGTGTGCCAAGAAATTGCATTACACTACTACTTCCAATGGAACCAATGTGTTCATAAATCAGGGTACTTTCGCCTATCAGAAGAAACATGGTAATACCACGAAAGAAATCTACCGATGCAATCCTTCCTACTATTGCAGGGGAAGGATTATTCTCAATTTTATCCATTTAAATTTTGCTATACTAATTATCGTTTGTGAAAAAATTAAATTCTTTGAAGTATAGTTAAGTTATTTTTACTAAAATGCTTTATCTATAAAAATTCAGAACTGTTAATAATAATCGCACCTATCTTGTTTGCCTTTCCAACACAGAATATATGGTATTAGTTTTGAACTCCTTCAGGTACATAGCTTCTTCACTCCCTGGGTTTTTCCGATTTTACCACTTTAGTATTCCCGCCTTTTTCCAGCAACAAGTCTACCGGTTTATTTGTTTTCCATGAACCACCAGTAAAATCAGGTATATCAATTGAGTTCGAGCGATTAGCTACCGACCATTCGCTTAAAGGTGCAATTGAACTCCAAAGGGCTGCATCATAAACATCCTGATCGAGAGGCAACCCATTACGCAAACAATCGATTGTACGCCAATCCATCAGAAAATCCATCCCTCCATGGCCACCAACCTGTTTAGCCATTTCACCAATCTTCTTTGTAATTTCCGGAGTATACTTTTCTTCAATTATCTTATATTCTTCAGCAGAGACCCATTCATCACCAATGGATATCTTTCCTGGTAACGGATATTTCAAGGCAGCTCCTATTGTTCCGCTGATCTTATGAATCCTGGAATAGACATTAGGTGATGTAACATCGTGCTGCACCATTATTGTATGCCCTAAACTGGTACGAATAGTAGAAGTCGTCATATTGCCCCTGTAAGGTTTATCAACAAACTCGTTGAAAAACTTATCGGTTGCAGCAAGTTTTTTTGCTGTTTCGTTCATCAGTGCATCCTTGCTCATTACTGAAACCAGGAAATCCATTTTATCGCCTCTGTTAATACCCATTACCTGGCATACCGGACCTAAGCCATGTGTTGGGTAAAGGTTTCCGCTCCTGCTTGCATTTTCCTTTAAACGCCACATTTCCCAGTAATCGGTCTTGCTGAAATTAAGCCCAAGGAGGTTATGTATATAAGCGCCTTCACAGTGTACTATCTCTCCAAAGAACCCCTGTCTCGCCATATTCAGAGTGAGCAATTCAAAAAAGTCATAACAGCAATTCTCCATCATCATGCAATGCTTCCGGGTTTTTTCAGATGTTTCAACAAGTTGCCAACATTCTTCCATCGTTTTTGCAGCAGGTACTTCAATACAAACATGTTTGTTATGTTCCATAGCATAAACTGCCATTGGGGTATGCATGCTCCAAGGGGTAGCGATATAAATAAGATCTATGTCATCCCTGTCGCACATCTTCTTCCAAGCTTCTGCTTCACTTGTGTAGTTGTCAGGTGTAAAACCGAAACCAGCTACCATTTTTTTAATTCTGTCTACTTTTTCAGGAACTATATCACACAATGCTTTAATTTCTACTCCTTCAAGTAAACTTACATTTGAAACATGTTCAGGTCCCCTGCTTCCAAGCCCGATAAAACCAACACGGACATTTTCTATTTTAGGAGCTGCATAACCAGACAAATTGAATTCTTGACTTCTTTGTTTTATTGCCTGTTCTTTTATCTGATCAAGATTGGAAACAGAATTTTTTTCAGGTTTAGGTGCACATGACGGCAAAATATTAGAACTGATAAGGCTAACACCAGCTAAACCACTTAGTTTTATAAAATTTCTACGATTGTTTTTCATTTATCCAGAGCTTATTAAGAGCGTTTTTTAATTGTAAAATAAATGCAGATTCTCATGTTTTATAGTAAGAATCTGCATTTCATATTCAAGTTTTAATAACCAGGATTTTGCACCAGTTGAGGCGCCCTTTTTAATTCATCTGTGGGAATAGGAATCCATAACATTTTCTTTACTGCCTGACGATCCTGACAATTAATAAGTTGCCAGGTTGTTGTAACAGTTCCATTATCGTTATTCGTAGTTTCCACAATATCCATACCTTGTGCATTTGTAAGTACATTTTCCAGAATTTTCCATCTTCGGATATCGTACCATCTGAAGTTTTCAAAAGTAAATTCTATATGTCTTTCATGACGAAGAGCAGTTTCAATATCTCCCGTGAAATCAGGTAATCCGGCACGGTTTCTTATCATATTAATATATGTGGTTGCGGTACCATTATCTGATAATCCCATGCATGCTTCAGCATAGTTCATTAATACCTCTGTATATCTGAATTCAATCCATATATTAGTATTGATAACATCCTCAGTAACTGTGATAGTTTTATCATCCATCATCTTTTTTGTCAGATAGCCGGTATAGCCAGCATTCCAATTACCCACAGGGCCGTTACGGGTATCAATTCCGTAGGTTTTGCTTATTTCTGATCCCCCTTGCACTACCCTTCGGGTTCGTCTGTCATATATTCCAAGGGGATCCATGTCTGCAAGATCCTCAAATCGTTTTTGCCAGATAGCACTATCGCATAAAATTGACCCGTAAAATCTTGGTTCGCGGTGAAGGTAAGGACTTTCATTTCTGTATTTTGTAGTCCCTTTATTTTTATAGTATCCATCTGCATCGACTGTAAAATGGTCGAAAAAATCTGACCCGTCCTCCATCTGATAAGCATCGATCAGAGATTGGTTAGGAGTATTACCGCCATAGCAGCCTAAACCATTGGACCCCTGCATGACATTCCAACTGTGACGATCGCCCACATCTAATACGAACATTTTTCCCCAGATTAGTTCATTATTTTCAAGAGTATATTGTTTAAAGAACTCAAAGTAATTTTTAGATACAGCATCTTTATCAGGAGAGCCAAAGTCTGTAAGACTATATTCATTCAAATCCATAACCGCTTTTGCAGCATCTCTTGCTGCAGTCCAAAGCGCAGTTCTGTCCGGGCTTTCGTAGCCAACATATTTACTTTCTGCAGTTCCATCAGCCGTGAGGTCACTGGCTGCAAACAATAAAATTCTTGATTTAAGGGCCAACGCTGCTGCATTAGTAGCTCTTCCTTGTTCCATTTCGGCTTTGGATTTCAGAATGGCAGCGGCTGCATCACAATCCTCAACAATAAAATCGACGGTTTCTTTCCACGTTCCTCTTGGCACAGATAAATAATCATCTCCCACTTTCCATGATTTTTTAATGACCGGCAGACCACCATATGTACGGGCCATCTGTGCATAGCAATATGCTCTGAGAAACAGGGCTTCCCCTTTCATGATATCTGCTCTTTCCTTTATTGCATCTCGCTGTGTTTCAGGATATGCATTTGGTACATCTTCAATATTTTCAAGAAACTGGTTAATGATCTGAACGTTACTAAAAAGTCTTGTCCAATTAATAATTCCGAAACCAACCCAGTCACCTTCAAAACAAAAACCAAGATTATCTGCGCTTATGTCACCTTTCAGATATACATCTGTTCCATAAACATGAATAAAGAAAAGATCATCTGATAGACAATCCATCAATGTATAATCACTATATGAATAACCTATCCCCCGATATGCAGTTTTAAGGTACGCGTCAGCCAGATTAATATCACTCCAGACTAACTGGCCAGAATATCTGTCTATAGGAGTTTTATCCAATATATCTTCGTCGCAAGCCGTGAATGACAGTATCAAAAACATAAAGATTTTTATAACTATACTATATTTTTTCATAACAATAATTTTTAATATTATTAAAAAGCAACTTTTACACCAACAGTGTAAACTTTCATAATCGGGTAATTACTCATATCACTGAGTTCTGGATCCAGAATCTTATTCTGAGTATAAATCAATAATAAGTTGTGTCCTGAAACATAGACCTGTGCATCCTTTATTAATATTACATCAAGAATTCTTTTAGGCAGGGAATAAGAAAGTTGCAGATTTTTCAAACGCCCATATCCGGATTTCTGATAATTATAGTCAGTAGCATAATCGGATCTCCAATACTCTTCTTCTCTTTCATAAGCTCTTGGCTTGGTAGCATCAATATTATCTACAGTCCATCTGTCTTCGGCTTCATATGCATAATAATTCCCTATACTTCCTGTCTGTGAATCGCTTGTCATATCTCTCATAGTTGTACCTGCTCCCTGAATAAGCCCTCTCAAATTCCAGTTTTTATAGCCTAAATTGAAAACGATACCAAAAGTAATTTCAGGGCTGGCAACCTTATCAAAAAGAATCCTGTCATCACTGTCAATCTCCCCACTTTTATCGTAATCTTTAATGATTATATCTCCAGGTCTTGCACCTGAAACATGGGGCATAGAGTTAACTTGTGCTTCATCTCTGAAAATTCCTTCTGATTTATAGCGCAGCAAAGCGCCTTGCGGATGACCAGTTCTTACCTGCCAAGCGACATTACGTTCTGGTTCATCAAATTCAATAATTTTGTTACGGGCGAAAGCAAGGTTCCCATTGATACTATAAGAAAAATCTCCTTTATATTCATTATATCCCAATTCTAATTCGAAACCCTTGTTATCAACAATGCCAAAGTTTTCATCGGGTAGTGAAATGCCTGTATAATCAGGTACTGAAGCATTCCTTTTTACCAAAATATTGCTCCGTCTCTGGTAGAAAAAGTCAGTGTTAAAAGTCAACCTATTATCAAGCATTGCTGATTCAAAACCTACATTGAAGATATTTGCAACTTCCCATGTAATTAAAGGATTAGGACTGCCACTCTGTTCCAGACCTGATGAATAAATATTTGATCCGAATACCATGCCCGTTCCAAAAGCATAACTTGTAAGATATTGGAATGCATCTACCTGATCGTTCCCCATTTGGCCAAAAGATGCTTTGAGCTTGAAATAATCAATGAATTTGACATTATTTTTCCAGAAATCCTCATTAGAGATTCTCCATCCGGCTAAAACACTGGGGAAAGTGCCCCACCGTCCACTCTCTTTTGAGAATCGTAAAGAACCGTCTCTACGTAAAGAAAATTGTAATAAATAAGTTCCCTTATAATCGTACATCACTCTTCCAAAGTAGTTTAGACGGGAATCCAGACTGGCAAATCCGTCATTGGTCCATTCAGAAGTGCCTCCGGCAAAAATATAAGGTAACTGGCTGGAAATGAAATACCTACGGAATGCAGAGATTCCCTTTGATAAATAATCTGAACTCTCCATTGATATAAATGCACTGATATTATGGACGTCACCAATGGATTTATCGTAATTCAACTTCAGATTAAACACTTTATTATCAGAATCTTCATAAGAATCACTTACCCTTGGTTCGGCTGTCATCCCTTTTGGGAAATTTGGAATAAGAAATTCCGAACCATCCTGACTCCCGTCATTACCTGCATTAAGATACGCCTGGGTATCCAGGGAATACAATGTAAATGGTTTTTCCCATAATTTTTCTACACTGAAATATTTGTCGTAAGCATAATAGCTGGACAATGTCAAGCCTTTTATTCCCGGTACATTAAGAGTTGCCGAAACTATTGTGTTTAACCTGTAGGTTTTAATATTATCATATCCAGGATCCAATCCTGATATTATTACAGGATTGTCGCCATATTCAATATCCGGACCAGGCAATCCATTTGGATAAAATGCAGGATCAGTAGGTTTGCTTCTCCTGAACATCGAAAACACATTCCATTCTCCTCTGGTAGGGAACATTCTGTTTTCCTGAGAACCGTTCATATCTACTCCGAAGCTAAAGTACTTATTGACTTTGGCATTGACTGCCGCCTTCAGATTATATCTTTTATAGGAAGATGCAGAGTTTTTAAATATACCATTATCACTCTGCGATCCAAAAGAACCATAATAAGTTATAGCTTGAGTTCCTCCGCTTACTGACAGATTATGATTACTCGTTGTACTGTAATTTTTTAAACCCTCAGCAAACCAATCTGTATTTGGGTGTGTCCAGGGATATTTTCCGGATTTATATTTTTCAATATCATCCAACGAAAACATCATGTTTGATTCATCAATATTCCTGTATGACTGCATTTCACGTATCATCTGTGCATAGGTTGCTGCATCAGCCATTTCAGGTATTTTAGTGGGTGACAACAATCCCTGGTAGAATCCGTAGGTAAAAGTTGCCGGTGAATTAACTGAACCACGTTTTGTTGTAATTAGTATTACACCATTTGCAGCTCTTGCACCATAAATTGCTGCTGAAGCATCCTTAAGAACAGTTATGCTCTCAATATCTGTAGGCTGAAGCGAGTTCATATCTCTGCCGGGAATACCATCAACAACTATTAGCGGAGAGTTATCGCCAAGTGTCGCCTGCCCTCTGATAAGGATAACTGCAGCATTATTACCCGGCTGGCCACTTCCCTGCTCAACAATAGTTCCCGGCATAAGGCCGGCTAATGCATTTGAAATCATGGAAACTGGAGCAGTATTAAGTTCTTCAGTCGCAACAGTCGTTACTGAGCCAATCACATTGACTTTTTTCTGCGTACCATAACCAATTACAACTACCTCATCGAGTCCTATTTGTGTCTCTTTCAGACTAACATCAATTATTCCTCTACCTTCTGATAAGATCTCTTGTGTCTCCATTCCGATAAAAGAAAAGACCAAAGTAGCATTCTGAGGCACATCAGCAATTGAATACTTACCTAGTTCATCAGTAAGTGCACCCACATTAATGCCCTTAATCTGGACAGTAACTCCTGGAATGGGTGTTCCATCTGTAGTAGTAACTGTTCCAGAAACAATGCGTTGTTGTGCTTCTGATTTTTCAGATAAAAAATTCGGTGCAAGAATGATCTTCCGGTCGGTTATAGTATATTTAATTTCGGTACCTGCAAACAAATTGTCTAGTATAACATTGATTAACTGATCATTTGCAGTGACATTGACCTTGCGATCAGTGTCAAGTAGTTTTTCATCGTACAGAAAGAAGAATTCGCTTTCTACTTCAATTTTGTCAAGTACTTTAATAAGTTCAGCATCTGAAAAATTGATAGAAAGCCTTGTTTTCTGGGAATAGGCATCGACGGCGTGTACTTGCAGGATCCCGAGAATTAGTAGAATTGCTGCAAAACGCATGATTAGTAAAAATTTTTTCAGTGAATGAAAAAACGATTCCCTGAAATGTTTGGTTCTTTTCATAAGTTTGTAATGTTTTTAAATTAAAAAATATCGGTCAGATGTTTTTTTGTGAAAGCGTTGGAGCGATTTCCTTTTTTTGTCTTATTCCTTTAAAGTCCGTTATTTATTTTAATAGCTTTTGGGTTTAAGTTAGAAATATCAGTTCCTCATATAGATGGTTACTTCTTAGACAAGAACCTGATTTTTTCATAATTTGAATTAGTTAAGGGATTGTTTATTAACTTCTAGATCTTTGTTTAAAATACAAGCTGTTTTTTAACATAATGTATATCAGCATCTTAATAGTGCTGATAAGTAAAGTTAATATTTCCGCAGAAACTGTTCAAGCATGGATTATCCAGATATTACACCATTTTAACATAATATCAATAATTGAATAGAACCTTTTTGGTCAATTTTTCAATAATGGAATTTTTAACAAATCTAAGACCAATATGTGCCAATCCCTCAATGGTGACAATTTTTTTATTAGCTGCATCACTAACGAGTAACATACAGGATCTGACAGCTTCCTGCTCCATAAGAACAGTACATGCTCCACAGAATCCCATACCACAACCATATTTAGTTCCGGTTAGTCTGAATTTGTTACGTAAAACCCATAATAGAGTCAGATTGGGATCAAGAATCATTTCTGTTTTTTTACCATTAAGTTCAAAACATATTGTCTCTTCCATACTTATTGAATTTGATTTAGGTAATAAATAATTGATCTTCCATCGCAAGTTAGATAAAATCAGGCGAATTGGTTAGTAGTTTTAAATAATATTTAATCGACATTTATAATTGGAAAAGCCAATGGCCTTGACCATAATTAGCCGGATCAAATTGACCACGCATAACTGGAGTTAAATATTTGTTGTTTTGTTATGTATGTTAAGTGTTATCAGACCGGATTATAGTGGTCAAAGAAGGACGGAT
>JBGOZX010000167.1:0-8526 GCA_041480425.1 Bacteroidia bacterium | reverse complement strand
CCAAATCAGTCAAATTCAATTTATCATCATTTGATTGTACCGGTTGACTATTGGAATTGGAAATGACCAAGGGTGAAAATAATAATACTGAGAAGACAAATTTCAGATTGAGATTCATATCTGTAATATTTGATTTATGCTCCCTTTTTCTTAAAATCCAACCTATGAAATATCAATAACCAAAACTGAATTATTAATTATTTACCTCTCAATTATTCTTTTTTCCAATGCAAGTTTATATAATATTTACGGGAAAGTCAATTTTATTAATAAATCGAATGTGCCATGACCCTTTGTATAAAAACGCCTAATACATTTTAAGTTTTTATTTAACAAAACTTTTTACACGGTTATCAAATTTCCGTTCTGAGACGTAAAATAATAATTTAACCTTCCGGTTTAGAATATTTCTTAATTATTAATAACTTTATTTTACTTATCTTATTAAATATCAATCAATTATATTATACATTCAAATATACAACCATTAATATGGCAGGTTAATCAAGTAAAATCATACTTAAAATACTGTTATTCAGATACTTAGGTTTATTTATTGGATATTCCAGACATTTTTCTGAAATTTGATTTAGCAGCATTTTCACCCTGTCTCAAGGGGTTATAAAAACTATTCTTAATTTTGTAATGACATAATTGAATATGTAAAATAAATTATAGAAAAGACATGGCGACACTGACACAGGAAATGAAAGATATGATTGCAACACAGCAATGTTTTGTAGGAACAGTCAATGCAGACGGAACTCCTAATGTAGCACCAAAGCGGTCAACCCGCGTATTATCTGACAATTCTCTTATTTTTACCGAAGGTACCGGTGGTGCAACTTACGCAAATATCAAAAGAGGATCAAAAGTTTCTATTTCTATTGTAAATCGCGAAATTTTAGATGGATATAGATTTGTTGGAAATGCTTCATTGCTGGAAAGTGGAGAATTATATGAACAGGCAGCTGCAATGTCTGCAAAATTAGGGATGCCTAAACCCCATGCTGTTGTTATAATTCATATAGTAGAAATTCATTCCCTTAAACCAGGTCCTACAGCTGGCAAAAAAATAGCTTAAGCTTTTTAACAAATTGATTTAAATTTCAAAGTTTTCCCATTCGTGTTTCACCCTTTTCATGAGCTTTTTAAAACGTTCTTCGTTACGGATGTTTCTTAATAATTTATCATATTTATTAAGAAAGGGATAATTTATGAAACCGCGATCTACTGCATTTTCAAGCCATTCCAGAGATTGATCTTTGTCATTAATATATGAATAGAATGTTGCCATATGCCATGAAAGCTGGCAATCAATTTTTAGAGCTTTGATAAAATCTGGAGTAAGTAATGAAGGCAATTTATTATTATCACCTTTTATTACATATTTTAGAAATATCATCATCTTTTCCAAGGTATCCTGACCTGGCTCTTTGACATACTCGTTTATGAATTCATAAGATTCATCAGGGCAGTCGCTATATATGAGGATTAAAGATTTCCAAAATTGCCATATACTGATTTCAGGGGATAACCTGGAAAAATCCATAATCGGGTCTTTTGCCATGTCGAGACGACCCTGAAAAAAGTAATGAATCCCTTTCCCTCCGTAGTTCAATGGATTAATCGGGTCTATCTTAATACTTCTTTCAGTTAAAAACATTGCAGCATCAGTCTTGCCAACCAAGTCGTATCCAAAAGCTAACTAAATCATTATTTCCGGATTATCTGGTTTGATCGAATTAGCCCGTTGGAAGTGATCAATAGCTTTAAGCGCTTCCCCATTAAAGGTTAAATTAATACACGCTGACACAAAATAGGCTTCTGCTGATTCGGAATCGATATCAAGAGCTTTCGTTACCCATTCTTCAGCTTTTTCAATATTTTTTTCTTGTTCAATACCAAGATTAGCATATTGGAAGTATGTAAATGCAATACCGGAATAGATTACGGCATTTTCACCTATAATTTCAATACCCTTCTGAAGCAAATTTAATGCAAGTTCCAACCTTTTTTTTGAGAATGACATAATCTCACGATAAGCTCTCAGATAACAATCGTATGCTAATACATTGTCTATTGGTCGTTCATGAATTTTAGTTTCTTCTTCCGGGCTTATTTTTATTTTAAGAGCATTAACAATGGACTCGGATACTTTTTCCTGAATATCAAAAATATTATCAAGTGTGCCAGTGTACTTCTCCGCCCAGAGATGTGTATCATTTACACCGTCAATGAGCTGGGCTGTTATACGAAGATTGTTCCCTGACTTGCGAACACTTCCTTCCAGAACATAACGTACATTGACATCACTTGCAATTTCCCTGATTTTCTTTTTCATCCCTTTGAATGTCATCGCAGAACTTCTTGAAATCACCAGTAGATCATGAATATGTGAAAGGTCCGTGATGATTTCTTCTGTTAATCCATCACTGAAATATTCCTGGTCCGGGTCGGGACTCATGTTCTCAAAAGGCAAGACTATGATTGATTTTTCTTGTGTGACTGATTTTTCTTTAGTTGAAAGAATTTCTTTTTGCTCAGTAACAGATTCAATTGGTCCTGTTTTCAATCCCGAAACAACCTCTTTTATCGCAAGAGCAACCTTGTTTATCTGGTTTCGGTATCTGGTATTGTTTAGATTTTTCTTTTCATCATCTTCAGTGGCAAGGGGTCTATTTACTCCTGGTTCTTTATAAATGAATTCTACTCCGCGAAGAACTCCTCCCAGAACTGACACACATAATTTAATATCAGTAATATCCAGATCATGAATATGAACTGGTAGTACCCTATTTGCAACATTACCATTGGGTAATTTAACCTTCAATCCAAACTTATCCTGTGAAGCTATTTCAACAAATGCTTTAAACTCATGCTCCCAAGCGAAAGTTTTCGGATCACAATAGGTGCGTGAGATAATCGGAATAAAAACCAGGCACTTAAAGTTTATCTTTCAGTGAAGCATCAACATCATGTGTCTCTAAAAGTCCATCATGGGGGTTTATGTCAAAATAAACATTGACATCTTCTTTTAAAGGTTGCCTCGAGTTCACCCTTCAGATTACCAACAAACTCAGTAACCCAGCCGTCGTGTTTATTATCTTTCTGGCGGTAGCTTATGAAGATGTCGTATTCGTAACCTGTGATGAGACTTGCCATGATTGTTTTCCATTGTGATAAAGTTATGAAAACCTGAGTTACATAGCAAGAAAATCTCAATTGCCGCCGGTTTCCCGCCTGGCCAGACGGGTAGGCAGCTGACAGTAAATTATTTCTCTTAATTTCTCTGCGTTCTTTACAGCAAAGCCATGGTAATCATTATTGAAAAATACCCATACTTCTTTACCTTCAGCCAGCCAGTTTATTATCTTTTCTGCATATAGTTCTAAATCAGTTTCACTATAATCTGACGCATATAACTGCTCGCGTCCGTGAAACCGAAGATAAACAAAATCTGCTGTAACCGTCTCATAATAAGGGAATCGAGTCCCGGAATCGGCAATCACAAAAGCTATTCCATAGTGAGCAAGCAAATCAAAGAAATTGTCCGTAATCCATGATTCATGCCTTACTTCAACAGCAAACCGGTAATAGCTACGTTGCTCTTTTATTAAATCCAGAAAATTGGTTATCAGTGATTTATCATATGATAATCCGGGAGGTAACTGGATCAGGACCGGACCTAACCGTTTTTTCATGCCTTCAAATACATCAAAATATTTCTGCAATGCTCCTTCAATGTTCACTAACCGCAACTGATGTGTGATAAAACGGCTCAGTTTTGGACAAAACTTAAATGTATCCGGTGTGCGATTCATCCATCCGGATACAGTAGTATTCCATGGTAAATTATAAAAGCTTGAGTTTAATTCAACACAAGCAAACTTCGTAGTATAATACTCAAGGTATTTATATGGTTTTATATCTTTCGGATAAAAGATTTCAGACCAGTGCTTATAACTCCAGCCTGAAGTGCCGATATATAATCCTTTCGATTCCATTCCACTTCCCATCACTGTCCAGATAAAAATATCCTTTTCTATTTGTCGACTTCAGCGTTACTAAATAAAGTCTTATCAGGTTCTAAATGAGTCCATTCTTCTGTTTGCCAGCTTACCTGCCCCAAATGGACCTATAAGATTTGTTAAAGGAGCGATGCCGAGAGAAATTGTAGAAATGGGAGTTGATAAAATGCTGGAATTTATTTTTAAATCATTAAAACTTTCTCCCTAATCTCTCTTCCAGCTTGAAAACTTCAATTACATTTTCCCGGAATATTCTGTCGACAATATCAAGAGCGACCTCTTCAGTCAGCAAACCCCTTTCCACCCTGTTTGCCAGGACTTCTGATACCACATCCTTACCGTACTCCAGAGACCCGGTCGATTCTTCAATCAAACCACAATCACCTCCCCAGAAAAATTTATTATAGGGAACACAATCGAACATCTCATCAAGGGCATTAACAGCCTTTTCACGTGATATCTGCGGTAGCCAGACAATGTTGAGGTACACATTCCGGAACATTTTTCCCAACGCTGCAGATTCGTCCGTCCACGGGAATCCTCCATGGAAAAGATCGAATTTTACTTCCGGATACTTCAGGAATAAGTTATTAAGTTTAGTTGGTTGCCCATTATCCAGTACATTCCCGTTTCCGGCAAGGTACCCTGTATGGATCTGGATGGGTAGATCGTATTCGATTGCTTTCTGAATGATCCAGTGAAATATAAAATCTTCAATCTTTTTCGCTTCTGCAGGAGTCAGCCGGGATGAAGGTTTGTCATATAAAGCCCGGGCTTCGTCATAGGGCACATCCTCATAAAAAAGTGTTCGTGAATATGCCTGGGAATTCTTCAGACAGACAGCTTTGTTTTTAATATTCTTTTTAAAGAGGTGATCGCAGAATTCCAGATAATCATCCAGACTATTGATCTTATATCCTTCATTGTCAGCTTCTTTATAAATGGATCTCGATTCGATGTCTTTCTCCGGTTTCCGGCTTGATTCAGATATCAATGGATTAATGTTGAATACAAGTGCAAAATATTTGTTATCGAGTTCGGTATTAAACGGTTTCCAGTATTGGTCGAGAAACATCAGTTCATATCCGGCCCTGTGGAATGCCTCGTCAAACCATGGTCCGTAATTTTTATAGTTCTCTTCTATACGGGTTGAGAGTTCTGCAATGTTATCTTTAGTGAAATAAAGATCCCTGAAACCATACAATTTCTGCAAGCCTTTCACAAATTGGCTGTAATAGCTAGTGCTCCGCGTATAATCCAGGGCTTCACCATATATATCCCACAATTTATCGAGACTAAGTGAATCCATCAGGTTCCAGTCATAGCCATTCGCACCAGCAGAACTTATATCTGCAGCCAGGTAGCTTGCAGCTATAAGATGATAAAAACGGAATTGATAATCACCATATTCTTCAGGCCAATGTTGATGTTCATGGGCATTGATTACTTTAACCTTATCGGCGTGATCTCTTATTTTCCTGTAAATGGAACTTTCATTAATGTTGCATTGATTCATGAAAAGAAGGGACATGATCACAAATGACCACATGTTGACAGATGAGATTTTTGATTTATTCATGGCTGGAATCGCTGTTTTATTCAATTTGTAATATAATAAAATTTGTCTATTTTTCTATTTAGGATAAGAAATAGTTTTTGCGAATGCACTATAAAGATTGCGGGTTTGTGC
This sequence comes from Bacteroidia bacterium, assembly GCA_041480425.1. Taxonomy (GTDB): domain Bacteria; phylum Bacteroidota; class Bacteroidia; order Bacteroidales; family VadinHA17; genus LD21. The sequence goes on along the minus strand of JBGOZX010000167.1, from coordinate 2,805 downwards.
AGTTTACTCTACCTACCGTTACAGTGGCAAGCAACTTACACCTGGCCCCCGATTGTAATAAGCAAGCCATATTTTTTACTATACTTTGTGGCCAATTCAAGGTTTTCTCCTGTTTTCAACATTGCAACACCCAATTTAAAAAATCAACTCCTTGTAATTGCGGGTTTCAGAAGCTTTTTTTAATAAATGCGGAAAACAGGAAGCAGTTTTTTTCAGCGAGATTTATTCCACAATTTAGGAGATGCCGCTTTTTATTTGACCCGGCTTCCGTACAGGCCGGGTATTCTTACAGCATCCCCTGCTCTTTGAGCCATTTCTTTAACCTCTCATGTTCTGCCTGGTATTTTGCTTCCACATCCCTGACTATCTGCTGAAACTCAGGTTCATTCCTGATGCTGTTGAATAATGGATCATCTTTTATTAATGTTACCATCCATAATGGATTTCTTTGCCTTTGATTAAATAACTTTAAATTCTCATACGCCTTTTCTTTATCTCCTCTGAAAGCGTAGATACCTGCTATGTCATAATATGGATATAATCTTTGTCCCCAGAGTCGTGATAATTTGATTTCATTTTTACTGTACTCCAATTGTTTATCGAAATAATATTCTGCTTCTTTCTTGTACCCATTTCCCCAATATGCATAGCCAATTCGATGCATAGAACTAAAAGTGAAGGTTCCATGAGCTTTCATAATTTCAACATCTTTTTTAAAGTATTTCAGTGATTCCTTAAATTGACCAAGAAATGAATAATCGGATCCCAAACCACCTATATACGTTGAATCTATTGCATATACCTTTCGCCAAAATTCTATTGCTTTTTCATAATTACCATGAAAATCTTCAAATTGACCTAAAAAGCTAAAATATGAAGCTGAATCATTATCTAATTTAAGAGCTTCAAGGTTGTAGTATTTGGCTTTATCTATGAATCACGCTCTACCGTATTCAATAGAAATAACTCTTTTTATATTTGGTAATATTGACCCGTGATTAAGAGACGCAGCTTTTTGATAATTATCAATACTATTAACAAAGTCGTCATTATTATATATAAGCCCTTTTTCGTAATACACTTCACAGGAATTAGGATTTATTTTTAATGCTTTATCAAAATCATCAATAGCCTTATTAATAATACCTTTATACGTATAATATCGTCCCCTGACTGTATATGCCTCAGCCAACCTATTATCAAAACGTAGAGCAATGTTACATAGGATGAGAGCAGAATCTACATAATTTTCTGAGTAATATTCATTAGCAGAAGAATGCTTACCCCAATATACATAAGCCAGACTTGAATAAGCCTGAGCAAATGTGGAATCATATTTCAGTGCTTTATGAAAGAGATCATCGGCTTTTTGCAATGCTGCTTTATTACTATTATCACTCTGATATTTTGTAAGTTCCTCTCTTCCTATCTGGTAAAAATCATAGGCAGTAAGGTTGGTAGTAGGTGTTTTTTCAATGAGTTGTTTTTCCTCGGGAGTTATTGTTGCCTTTAATTCGGCAGCTATTGATTGGGCAATTTCACTTTGTACACTAATAATATCAGTAGTTTGTTGTATTTCCCTATTATAAGATTCTGCCCAAAGATGTCTTTCATTTTTGCCAGTAATTAATTGCACCCGTAAAACGAATTTATTACCAAATTTCTGTCCGCTTCCTTCAACGACATAATTCACATCCAGTTTTTTTGCAATTTCAGGAATGGTTGGCCTGTCTGGACCTTTGTATTGGTCAGTAGATGTCCGTGAAAGAACTCTGAACTCATTAATTTTTTGTAGGTTATTAAGAACCTCTTCCATGATGCCATTAATAAAGTAGGTATTTTCTTCATCAGGACTGTCATTAATAAATGGTAATACAGCAATTGATTTGTCAAGTTGTTCTGGAGGCTTAAACAGTTTTGGAATAAAGAAATATCCAAGCACTATTAATGCAAATAATATTAAAGAACCTGAAATGATTTTTGTTTTATTACTTTTCCGGGGGATAGATACTGGTTTAGGAATCTCCTTTTGTAATATCTCGGGCTTTTGTTCATTTTGTCCTAATGCAGTAATAATCTCTTTTATTGAATTGGCGATTTTGTTGATTTGATCTCTATTGTAAGTTTTGTTCAGGTTGTCCTGCGGATGATCCTCATTGGCTCTTAATGGTCGGTTAACTCCTGCAGATTTATAGATGAAATCAACGCTACGAAGAACTCCTCCCAAAACTGACTCGCATAGTTTAATATCGGTACTGTCCAAATCGTATATTCGCACAGGGAGTACCCTTCTTGCCACATTTCCATTGGGTAATTTAATCTTCAGTCCAAACTGATCCTTCGATGCTTGCTCAATAAATACTTTAAACTCATGTTCCCAAGCAAAAGATTTTGGATCGCAGTAAGTCCGTGAGATAATTGGAATGAACACCAGACATTTGAGCTTGTCTTTAAGGGAAGCATCCACATCATGGGTTTCTAATAGTCCGTCATGAGGATTGATGTCAAAATAAACACTTATCTCTTCTTTGAAAGTTGATTCGAGTTCCCCTTTCAGCTGGTTAACAAACTCCGTCACCCAGCCGTTTTGTTTGTTGTCTTTCTGACGGTAGCTGATGAAGATGTCTTAATTATAACCAGGAATAAGACTTGCCATGTTAATCATTCATTGTGATAAAGTTATGAAACTCTTTAACACGAAACAAAAAGGCAAGCAATAAAATTTTTTCTGAACTACTGAAAGATAATTGAGACAAGCAAATATTACTCTAATACTTTATTTAATTTTACTATATACTTATTTTT
>JBGOZX010000166.1:0-8543 GCA_041480425.1 Bacteroidia bacterium | reverse complement strand
GAATTATAAGCTCTACTATTATTTTAAATGAATAAACAAATAAAAAAATTCTTAAGGTTGATTATGCATCTGTACTTCAGGTCTGCATTATCTTTTTTTTAGAATTTTTAATATTGAAAGATATAACAGGCCTGCAAAAAGATGCAGGTTTTTTTATAAGAGAAAAATAAGAAATGGGAAAAATGAAGATAATGAAATTCGGGGGGACATCAGTTGGCAATCCTGAAAGAATGAAAGCCTTAATACCACTTATTACCAATGAAGAAAGAAAAATTGTGGTATTATCAGCAATGTCAGGAACAACCAACAGCCTTGTGGAAATAGCTGATCTTTTATATGCTGATGATATTAACCAGGCTTCACAGAAGAATGACACACTCAGATCAAAATACCATCAGGTCGTTCAGGAGCTCTATTCTGTTGATTCCTTCAGACAGACAGGTCATGAACTTATTGACTCTCATTTTGACTATATAAGGAACTTTACCCTCAGGGTATTTACCAAGCTCCAGGAAAAAGCAATCCTCGCACAGGGGGAATTGATTTCCACATCATTGTTCCACCTCCTTCTCCAGGAAAGGAATATTAAATCGGTTCTTCTGCCGGCCCTGAATTTTATGCGGATTGATAAGGATGGAGAACCGGATTCCTTTTACATTGCTGAGAATGTACAAAGAGAGCTAGATAATTATCCATCGGATAATATTCTTATAACCCAGGGATTTATCTGTCGCAATGCTTATGGTGAAATTGATAACCTGAAACGCGGGGGAAGCGATTTTACTGCTTCCATTCTGGGAGCAGCGCTAAATGCTTCAGAGATTCAGATATGGACCGACATTAACGGGTTCCACAATAATGACCCCAGATTTGTCGAGAATACCAAGGTCATTCGCGAGCTATCATTTGACGAAGCTGCCGAGCTAGCATACTTCGGAGCCAAGATACTACATCCATCCAGTGTTAATCCTGCAAGGGAGAAAAACATACCTGTAAGGCTTAAGAATACTATGGATCCACAGGATGAGGGTACTCTGATAACTTCCACATGTACTCTTCAGGACTATAAAGCTGTTGCTGCAAAGGATGGTATTTCGGTGTTTAGGATCAAATCCGACAGAATGTTAATGGCATATGGTTTCCTCAGGAAAGTATTTGAGATCTTTGAAGCGTACAAGACTCCTATTGATATGATTACAACATCGGAGGTATCAGTGTCGATCACTATAGATAATTCGCAATATATTAGCCAGATAGCAAAGGACCTAAGGGAACTTGGATCTGTGGAAATAGAAGAAAACCAGACAATTGTCTGTATTGTAGGTGATTTCCGTACTGAACGCACAGGTTCAGCACCTGAAATATTTGAAGCTTTGAACACGATCCCGCTTAAAATGATCTCATATGGAGGAAGCCCCTACAGTATATCTCTCCTGATTGACACAAAAGACAAAATTGATTCCCTTAGATTGCTGAGCAAACATCTTTTTAATTAGTGAAATGATAGACAAAAAAACTTTGGAAAAAATCAGAGACCTTCCGACTCCGTTTTATTTTTATGATCTCGATGTTTTGAATGCCACCTGTGAAACAGTCAGGAAAGAATCTTTAAATTCCGGATTTAAAGTTCATTATGCTATCAAAGCTAACTCTAATCCAAGAATTCTGAAAATCATTTCATCTTACGGTTTTGGAGCTGATTGTGTCAGTTGGAATGAGATAGAAAGGGCAATGGCTACCGGATTCAAACCTTCGGAAATTGTTTTTGCAGGAGTTGGAAAAACTGACAGGGATATTACTGCAGCGCTTAAAGCTGAGATTTTTTGTTTCAATTGTGAATCAATTCCTGAAATTGAGGTAATTAACTCATTGGCTTCTTCACAAAAAAAGGTTGCCGCCTTAGCATTAAGGATAAACCCATATATCGAAGCCTTTACTCATAAATATATAACCACCGGCATTGAGGAAAGCAAGTTCGGGATTAGCACCTGGGAGCTTGAAGAGGTTATCAGAAAATTATCCTCTATGAAAAACGTAACCCTTAAAGGCATTCATTTTCATATCGGTTCACAGATTACAAGAATGTCGGTCTTTAAAAGCCTGTGCTCCAGGATTAATGAATTACAGGAATGGTTTGCTTCGCACAATGTTAATCTTGAGATCATTAATGTGGGCGGAGGCCTTGGCATTGATTATGAAAATCCTGAAAAACCAGCCCGTTTTGAAGATTATTTTTCCATGATAAATGAGTTCGTTGACCTCAGGCCAGGACAGGCTCTTCATATAGAACCGGGACGGTCAATAATAGGTCAATGCGGAACTCTTATTTCGAGGGTACTGTTTATAAAAAATGGCAGCAACACTATTTTTGCCATAATAGATGCAGGAATGACAGATCTCATACGGCCGGCTCTTTACCAGGCACACCATAAAATAGAGAATCTGACATCAACAGGAAATATCCACCGCTATGATGTTGTAGGACCGGTTTGTGAATCGGCGGATACCTTTGCAAAATATATTGAACTCCCGGAGACACGAAGAGGTGATATTATTGGTATAAGATCAGCCGGAGCCTATGGTGAATCAATGGCCTCCAGATATAATCTCAGAGATCTGCCCGGGGCAGTATTCTCAGATGAACTATAGTTGATTTTGTTTTACACCTGAACTCTCACCCCCATCCCCCTAAAGGGGACCGACCGTTAAGAAATTGCCCTGTGGGCAATTTTAGGGAGGCGCCTGACTGCAGAGCTGGCAAAATGTACCCATTTCCTAGCCCCACTTCTTCGCTCTCCATCGGCCGCCATGCGCCTACGCTGAAGCTTCAGCGCAAGTGTAAGGCTCGTCGCCTACGCTCCAAAGCTTCAGCGACGGAGCGCCGACGGCGCTGCGCGTAGCTCTGCGCCTTTGCGTAACCGCTTCGGCGCAGCAAGGTCAGCGAAGCAAATCAGGCGGGTTGGGGGTAAAAAGTGTTTATTTACCTCGGTTTTCTTCCCTTACTTTGCTATGTTTTACACCATAGAAGAAGTATATACAGAACCCTATAGCCATCCAGATTATAAGTCTTAACCATGTATCAAGAGGCAGCGCTGCCATCTGAAGAAAACATATACCCGCACCTAAAATCGGAACTACCGGAACCCAGGGTGTTTTGAATGGTCTGTGAATATCAGGTCTGGCTTTTCTCAATACCAGGACACTGATGCATACAATAATGAAAGCGAGTAATGTTCCTATTGAAACCAGCTCTCCAAGTATACTGATCGGTAATACTCCAGCGATAATCATGGCAACAGCACCGGTAACGATTGTACTGATATATGGAGTTCTAAAACGGGGATGAACCTTCGAAAATACCGGAGGAAGTAATCCATCCTTTGACATTGTGAAAAAGATCCTTGGCTGGCCTAAGAGCATTACGAGGATAACGGAGCTTAATCCTGCAATTGCAGCAATTTTTACAATTGGTCTCAGCCAGAACATCCCTTTACCCATAGCATCTACTCCAACTGCAACCGGATCAGGAACATTAAGGGTGGTGTAACTGACAATCCCCGTAAGTACTATAGCAACCAGGATATAAAGAACTGTCGAAATTCCAAGAGAACCAAGTATGCCTATAGGCATATCCCTCTGGGGGTTTTTAGCCTCCTGGGCAGCTGTTGAAACAGCATCAAATCCAATATATGCAAAGAATATAACTCCTGCTCCGCGGAGTATCCCGCTGATACCAAACTTACCGAATTCAGCACTATATGCCTTCAGCCATGCCCATAAAGACCCGTACTCAGATATCGGGGTGGATTCCACTTTGTTTGCAGGGATAAAAGGATGCCAATTGACCGCTTTAACAAACATGAAACCAATGGCGATGAACAGAATAATAACAGATACTTTGGTGATTACCATGACATTATTGAAGTTTGCAGATTCCCTGATTCCTATCACAAGCAATGTCGACAACAGGGCTACAATGAACATGGCCGGCAGGTTAAGAACACATGTAACATGTGTTAATGAATCGACCTGTATGCCTGTAGATGCAAGAGTTTGTGCAAATGCATCAGTTAGTGGCTTCCATCCCATTTCCGGGACATCGACAAGAACAGTACCTGTTGCACCTGTGAACTGAGGAGGCAAATAAATATTAATATCTTTTAATAAACTTACTACATAACCTGACCAGCCAACAGAAACAGTCGAAGCAGCAAAAAGATACTCCAGAATCAGGTCCCATCCAATGATCCAGGCCAGAAACTCACCAAGCGTTGCATAAGAATAGGTATAGGCACTTCCGGCAATCGGGATCATGGATGCAAATTCAGCATAACATAAACCGGCAAAACCGCAGGCCAGACCTGAAATGATAAAAGAAATTACAATTCCAGGACCGGCATACTGGGCAGCAGCCTGACCTGTAAGAACAAAAATACCGGCACCAATTATGGCTCCAATACCCAGAGTGGTAAGATTAAGGGCTGTTAAAGATCTTTTTAAACCACCTGAATCTTTTGATTCGTTTAATAACTGACCAAGTGGTTTAGTTAGGAACAACTGTTTTTTTGACATTGGATTTTTATGACTGGTTATGGATAGAAAGTATAGTTAATACAAACGTAACTTTTTTTTTGTAAAAAAAAATTTTTTTAAAGTAATCTAAAAAAGTTATGATTTTCTCCCCAATACTTTTTACGGTTTTTTAACATTTTAACCTTACATTTGTAATACTAAACTTTATCATAGTACAATATGATACGGAATTTCCTTTTAATAGTTTTATTACTAATCACTTCCTGTTCACCTTTAAGAACATACAGGGAACTTCCAGAAGTTAAAGCCTGGGAAAGCGATATAGAGAAATTTGAACAACTCGACATTTCAAAGTCATACCCGTCAGATGCTGTAATGTTTGCAGGCAGCTCGAGTATCAGACTCTGGTCAACCCTTGGCAAGGATATGCTCCCTTACAACGTAATCCAGAGAGGGTATGGAGGAGCCAAACTCAGCGATTTCGCTGTTTATGCTGACCGGATTATCTACCCACATCAATGCAGTGCAATTGTACTTTTTGTTGGCAACGATATCACAGGAGATGAAAATGATAAAAGTCCTGAAGAAGTAGCCAGTTTATTCCGTAATGTTTTATATACAATCCGCCGGAAATATCAGGATACACCTGTATTCTGGATCCAGGTCACCCCTACTTCCTCAAGATGGCATGTCTGGCCCGAAATCAAAGAAGCAAATGAATTGATCAGGAAATTATGTGAAAATCATCGCAACACATATTTCATAAACACCGAACAGGCTTTTCTTAATGCAAGTGGTCTGCCAAGAAATGAGTTATTCATATCCGACAAACTGCATCTTAATGAGGACGGTTATGCATTATGGGCTGAGATCATTAAAAATGAATTAAACAAAGTCCTTGTCAATAAATGATTAGAACCAGCTTAACTGACTGGTTAAATGAGCAAAAACTTAATTTAAAATAACTAATTTCAATTATATTTTCCACCCGGGTCTATATGAAGGTTTTATCAGTTTGTTGGCCTCCTCATTGTTTGTTTTAAAGGTAACCGGATCCCAGGTAAGTTTTTTACCTGTCCTCATTGCGATTATGGCAAGATTAAGAGTTTCTGTTATCGGAGCGGCAGATTCGAAGTTACATCTGGCGGGTTTTCCTCCCCTGCAAGCTTCAATCCAGTCGGCATAATGACCTTTTGACCGCTCAATAACAGCAGGTGGTTTTATATATGATTTATTCTTTGATCCTGGGATAAGTTTAGGTTCAGCTCCATCGAATTCACAAAGAATCCTGCCATAATCACCAACGAACATCAGACCGTCGGGGGTAAAGTCAATCCCATCTTCTGCAAATTCCGATGGACGGACCGGTTTCATGCCACCATCAATCCAGAACAGATCGACAGGTGGCATTCCAGCCCGTGCAGGAAATGTAAAATGAGCATTCATGGCATGAGGATGAGAAACATAATGAAGCTGCTGTGGATTGCCATTAACTACTCCCACAATTGTATTGCCAGAGGCCTCCACAGTGCTGACATCACCAAGTTTCAGAGCCCTGTAAATAACTGCAAATGAATAACATCCCATATCACCCAGGGCACCAGTACCGAAATCGTACCACGATCTGAAAACAGTATGGGTATAATCATAGCTGAAAGGCCGGTATTCAGCTCTTCCCAGCCAGAGGTCCCAGTTAAATCCCTTTGGAATCTTTTCCTCGGAAGGGATCTCCGTAAAGCCTGTTTGCCATACCGGCCGGTTCGACCAGTTATAAACCTCGCGGACAGGCCCGATTGCACCGCTCCAGATCATCTCGCAAAGCAGATCGGTATCTTCAGCTGATGCATTACCTGTAGCCACTTGCGTTGCCAGTTTTGTCTTTTTTGCAGTATTTGCCAGTAATCTTGCTTCGTATACTGCATTGGTCATTGGTTTCTGACAGAAAACATGTTTACCCTTCTCCATTGCTTTTTGTGCGACCTGGGCATGCTGGTGGTCGGGTGTACCAATAACTACTGCATCAATACCTGTTTCCTTTGCAAGCAGTTCCCTGAAGTCTTCATAAGAGGTACATGCCTTGAAGGTCATGCTCTTTTGTTTGGAGTACCACTTATCCACAATTTGCCTGGCAGGCTCTCTCCCGGCCCTGCAGCCTTTGACTCCTTCATCCCACCCAGATTCCTCAATTGCCTCCCTGATATTGTTTCGAAGTTCGAACTCGCCCCAGTTCTGATAGCGGGTATCTTCCAAAACCGGATCTGCTACTGATACCACCTGTACCTCTGGTAACTTTAAAAGTTGAAGCATTACCCTCGTTCCCTGGGTCCCGGTCCCGATGCAGGCCAGGTTCAGTCGATCGCTGGGAGCTGTAAAACCTACCCCACCTAGAATTTGCCGCTGTATAATAGTTAATCCGGCAGCGGCGGCTGTTGCAGAAATAAACTTACGTCTTTTCATCATGTTATAATTGCTTTTAATGGTCAGTAGGTTATATCTCTTTAACATATATGTTTCTGAACTGAACAAGTGCAGGCGGACTATTCCATACGCCATTTAGCTTGCTTCCATGATGTTGCAGACCTATTGCTCCTACTTCGGGCAGACCAGGGAGAGTTGCATTAATAATAACAGGAATACCATTCAATTCTACATTCAGTACATTACCTTTAACAGTGATCTTAAAAGTGTTCCATTCTCCAATGTTTTTGTCAGCATTAATAACGGGTGTTACGGCACGCCGGACATCAGCAGGCATAGTCTGGTCCATCCTGTATCCGTAAACTTCACCACAACCGGTTGGCCAGCACCAGATATTAACCTGCGATTTGGAATTACCCCTCAACAATATACCTGAATCAGAATCAGGCACTACCATGGTTATTTCCTTTCCGTTTTCATCAAGCTTGTGAAGACCTGATGGCAGAATAATCGGAACATTAGGGTTCTTATATGGTGTTGATTTGATCCTGAAATCAACATACAGAATAAAATCCTTGTATTGTTTTTCCGTCCATAGATTTTTATCCTTAGGTGCCTCGCTCTCAGCATCATAGTCAATTACACCATTAATGATCTTCCAGTGGCCGTTATCACCCACGGGAACTTTCCAGCTGGTAAAATTCTGTCTGTTGAAAATAGAGGTAAAGCCTTCAGGAACTTTTGGTTCCTGGCTATTGGCTAAAAAGCTGATTGCCAAAATGGCTACTGAAACAATGAGCCCTGTTTTTTTCATATTAAATAGTTTTTAGGTAATAGTGATTTGAAACAGAAGTGTTTTTATGATAATCTTGTTAAAATTACAAAACATTTGTTAATACCAGGAGTCAAAAATCTGACTTTTTTTTGTCTGGGATTATCTTCAGTTTGTATCTTTGATATAATATTGAGCATAAGCATTAAGGTAGAGGGAGTCGCAGTGTTTAGCAATAAATCTGTTATTTTAATTTCATTATGATGCGATTTGAACGAGTTTATTTAATGCTTTAGTCATTCTTCTCATGTTTCAATCCACGCACCCGCACGGGGTGCGACTAGAATGATTCCAAATAATAATGCAAAATAGACGTGTTTCAATCCACGCACCCGCACGGGGTGCGACGCGAATCCCAACGATTCTGTAGGGTCTTGTGGTTCTGTTTCAATCCACGCACCCGCACGGGGTGCGACCTACTATGGCTTTCCAACTTTCTTAACAACAAAAAGGTTTCAATCCACGCACCCGCACGGGGTGCGACCAGATCGAGCATAAGATCACCAACATGATCAAGCTGTTTCAATCCACGCACCCGCACGGGGTGCGACCTCATGCCTCTATGTCAGTGGAAGAACATCCGGGTTTCAATCCACGCACCCGCACGGGGTGCTACCCGTCCTGGGTACACTGCAGCTATAAGGCTAATGCGTTTCAATCCACGCACCCGCACGGGGTGCGACACGACCATTGAACGCAGGCTTCAAAACGCTATGTTTCAATCCACGCACCCGCACGGGGTGCGACGTGTCATTTTTCT
>JBGOZX010000165.1:0-8656 GCA_041480425.1 Bacteroidia bacterium | reverse complement strand
CCCGCAACTAATTTGAGTGACCCTCAGATTGGGATCCCGATAAATCGGGTCTACCACTGAGCTACTCCCGCAATATTCTTTTTAGTCTGACAAAAATAATAATTAGTATTGTTCCTTCAATTTATTATATAGTGTCTGTGGCATTTTTTTTGAGCCTCCAATGGGACTCGAACCCACGACCTGCTCATTACGAATGAGCTGCTCTACCAACTGAGCTAAGGAGGCAAAACATGGTGCAAATATAGAAATTCATTCCAATTTAGCCAGTCTTGCAAGCAAAGGAGGGTGAGAATAGTGAAAAAATACGTATGCCGGATGCGGCATCATATTGGACATATTCTTTACCGAAAGCTTTTTTAAAGCTCCGGCAAGAAGAGTCGGGTTATAATTTTCACGAACGAACCTGTCCGCTTCAAATTCATTTTTCCTTGAAATACAATTTGTCCCCAATCCTATTAACAATGACAAGGGGCTGTAGAGAATTCCAAATACTATGAGACCCAGGTGAAAGCTTGGCCTCTCTGCTCCCATTGCCTTTGAAAGTAATGGATTGTCAACAACAAGGGAAAACAGAAAAAGCATTAATCCTGTCAGAATTACAGAAAACAACAGACTGCGCAGAACATGTTTCTTTTTATAATGTCCGATCTCGTGGGCAAGAACTGCAACTATCTCTTTTTCAGATAGTTCTTTAAGCAATGTATCAAATAAAACAATTCTTTTTTTCGGACCGAATCCGGAAAAATAGGCGTTGGCTTTAGTGCTTCTTTTTGAACCGTCTATTACATAAATGTTTTTTAGTTTGAACCCGGTTTTCTCCGCAAAGGCTTCAATTTCTTTCCTTAATGAGCCTTCTTCCAGAGGAGTTTGCTTATTAAAGAGCGGAACAATCAGTTCGGAATAGAAAAGATTGATGAAAACAGAGAAAGCTGAAATTAAACCCCATGCATAAAGCCAGAATCCATGACTGGTTTTATAGTAGATCCATGTAATGAGCCCAAGTACAGGAATTCCTACCAGCAGGGCTATAAACCATGATTTAATGTGATCAGTGATAAAAGTTCTGATAGTCATGGTATTAAATCCATATTTCTTCTCAATAACAAAGGTATCGTACCAGCTGAACGGGATATTAATAATATCTGAAGAAAATCCAATTATTCCAAAGAATATAAGGGCGATAACAACCGTTTGAGTGCTGAATGTTCTGGCAAATCCATCTATCATTGCAAAACCACCGGCAATGATCATTACCATAATTACGGCCAGATTGAATGATGATGACCAGAATGAAAGTTTCTTATTCTCCTTCTCGTATAACTGGGTTTTCCTGTATATATCCTCATCGCAGATTCCTTTCAATTTTTCAGGAAGAGTTTCGGACCACATCCCCGAATTGAGATGCTCAAGATATCTTTCAAGTAAAAAACCTGTAACCGGAATTATAAGTATCAGAAAAAAAATAGTGTTATGCATTGTTGAGCAGGCTTTTATACAAAAAAAGAAGCAGGGCACCTGTTTAAAATAAGTGTGGAATAAATATGTCTCGCTGCATTTCCTCGTGCTATAAGGATAGGCGCCCTGCGGATTACAAATATAATAAATATTTTTAAGTTAACATACCTCCGCACACATGAATTGTTTGCCCACTAATGTATGAAGATAAATCTGAGGCAAGAAATAATGCTGTATTAGCCACATCCTCAGGTGTTCCGCCACGTTTTAAAGGTATCTTATTTATCCAGTCATTTTTTATATCCGGAGGTAAATTTTCAGTCATTTCCGTTAGAATAAACCCGGGAGCAATAGCATTGCATCTGATGTTCCTTGATCCCAGCTCTTTTGCAATACTTTTGGTGAATCCGATGATACCGGCTTTAGATGCGGAATAATTACTCTGACCGGCGTTACCTGAAACCCCTACTATAGAACTCATATTGATAATAGATCCGTTTTTCTGTTTAAGCATCGTCTGGAGTACCGCTTTTGTGAGATTAAAGACCGATTTGAGATTCACAGCAATCACAGCGTCCCATTGTTCCTCTGTCATTCTCATTAATAAAGTATCCTTAGTAATTCCTGCATTGTTCACCAGGATATCTATCTTACCGAAATCTTCAATGACTTGTGTGATTACTTTTTGAGAATCTTCAAAATTTGAAGCATTTGAAATATAGCCCTTAACTTTGACATTCAGTGCTTTTAACTCATCAACAGCCATGGTGAATTCTTCATCTTCAACAATGTTGGTAATTGCAATGCCGGCACCTTCCAGGGCAAATCTGTGAGCAATAGCTTTTCCGATTCCTCTGGATGCACCCGTAATCAGAGCTGTTCTTCCTTCCAGTAATTTCATCTTTTTCTAAATTAAAATTCCAGCAAATATAGGATAAAGTCTTAAAAGTCATAAAACCCGGAAATCCCCGAGGTTTAAAAATTTGCGAATTATCTCGATTACAGTTTAATTCTGATTGTTACATTATTGAATATCAGTAGTTATTAATCATCCGGTTCAAAACTATAAATACTGGCAGATCAATCCTTAGTTATTTCTTATCTGACCTGATTGAAGCAAACGCAGCTTTTGTATAATTGTCAGGATTATGAGAGGTAACTGCCAGACCCACAAGAAGCTCCTCAGGCATTTTCGAACTGTAGGAGGAATAAAGCTTCCAGTTTTTATTATCATTGCTGAAGTATGATTCAAAGACGTCTCCATGACGCTTAAGCCGGACCCAGGTGTCGGGAAATGCAACGTTAAAATTATTGTTGGTGGTTTGAGGATCGGGATAAATTGCCTTCATCTCCCCTCCTTTTGCAGTCCGGTACTGGAATTCGCAGCCTCCATTATTTTTATTTCTGGGGCTGTTGTCAGGAAAAACCTGAAAATAAACATGTGGACTATTATCGCTCAGATCAGCCCTCGCCATTATTCCGGCTTTGGTATATTTATCTGCCGCGCTGAGACTTTTAATCTGAGCACTAAATTCAAAATCGCCCTTTAACTTTTTATAGCCGAAATGAAACTCATCGTGTGTTCCCCAAATGTCGGAACCTCCGGCTTCAAAAATGATTTCATCATTTTTGATTGTTACAGAACCTGGTTTTGTTGCTTCACCGATATCGGTGAATCTTAAGCATGGGAAAGATTCGGTTATATTTGCCTTGCTTTTGACTGACTTCTGGGCATCAGAAATACCTGCGATGCCTATCAGTCCAAAAATAATCAACGCAATTTTCAGGAAACGATTGTATGAGTTCATAATGCGATGTTTTTTATATTAAGAGGTTAATTGTAATTTTAAAAATGTCATTAAAGCCTGATCTACTCAAAGCATAAATGATTACAAAGGTCATGCTAACTTCAATGCTCTTTTAACTGTGATCCCTATATCTGCCGGTGATTGGACAACATATAACCCGCATTTTTGCATTATTTCCATTTTTGCAGCAGCAGTATCGGTTTTCCCTCCTATTATGGCGCCGGCATGACCCATTCTACGACCTTTGGGAGCTGTCTGTCCGGCAATAAACCCGATAACAGGTTTAGTCCCATTATCCTTGATCCATTCTGCAGCTTCAGTTTCCATGTTACCGCCAATCTCACCAATTATGACTATTGCTTCAGTTTCCGGATCATCCATCATTAATTTAACGGCATCCAGTATCGATGTACCGATAATCGGGTCTCCTCCTATTCCTATTCCTGTCGATTGACCCATTCCGAGTTTTGTTACCTGGTCAACTGCTTCATATGCCAGAGTTCCGGATCTTGAAATAATTCCAACACTCCCTTTTTTGTGGATGAATCCTGGCATTATTCCAACCTTGGCTTCTCCAGGGTTAATAATACCAGGGCAGTTAGGTCCTATAAGTCTGCAATTGAATGATTTAAGGAATTCTTTTACCATTACCATGTCAGAAACCGGAATACCTTCGGTAATTGCAACTATCAGTTTGATTCCTGCTTCAGCTGCTTCCATTATGGCATCAGCTCCAAAAGAGGGTGGTACAAAAATAATTGAAACATCAGCGCTGGTATTTTTTACGGCTTCACGGACTGTGTTAAAAACAGGGAGGCCAAGGTGTAATTGTCCACCTTTCCCGGGGGTGACCCCTCCAACAATATTTGTGCCATACTCAATTATCTGTGTAGAATGGAATGTGCCTTCGTTGCCTGTAAATCCCTGAACAATAACTTTTGAGTTTTTATTTACTAAAACACTCATAAAAATCTGGTATTTAATGATATATCGAACTTCAAAGGTAAATTAAAATATTCAGAATCTGCTTAACCCCGGTTTCAAATTTACCCTTTAATTACATGCTTTTCATTATATTTGAATAATAATTATCAAAAAATAATATGGTAAATATAGAGCCAGTATTATATATTGGAATTTCACAGTCATTTTTTGCAGGACTCCTGATTTCGACCAAGAAGCCATTTACCACCGCAAACAAGCTCATGGCCACATGGTTGTTTCTTATATGTATTGAGTTAATTTTTGCTCTGATCAACAGTACAGTTCTCGAGATGTACTCATTTCACTTTGTAGCTTTTACTTATGGTCCTTTATTGTTTCTTTACGTGAAGTTCATGACCAATCCTGAACGGAAGTTCAATTGGCTTGCTCTTCTGCATTTTATCCCTTTTGTCGTGTTTTTTACAGTATCAGTAATATTCAGGTCAGTGCCTCTGTTGAAAGATCTTAGAACATTTTTTGATATTGACAGGTTTATATCTCTAAGAATTGTTTATGGTACCTGTTTTTTTCTCTCTGTAACAATTTACAGCGTTCTGACGTTCGTTGAAATAAGGAGGCACCAGAATTACCTTAAAGATCTTGTTTCCTATACATCGGGGGTAATTACCCTTAACTGGTTAAAGGTCCTTTCAATCAGTTTTTATACGGCCTATCTGATATTATTTATTCTCGGCGGGATGAATATGATTGCCAACTTAATCCCATTTGATCCTTATTTTGTGACATTTGGTTTCATTGCTCTTTTCTCCTTTGTATATAGTTTTTATGGCATAAAACAGCCGGTTATCTTCGGGGAGCATGTAAAAACAGAAATTGAGGATAAAAAAGATACTGAAAAATATCTCAAAAGCGGTTTAAAAGATGACCAGGCAGAAAAATATCTTGAGAAACTCATCCAATATGCAGAAACAAATAAACCCTATTTGGACAGGGACCTCAGCATTCATGATTTGTCACTGATGACAGGTATCCCCCGCCATCATATCACCCAGGTTCTGAATGAAAAACATAAGCGAAATTTCTTCAGCTTTGTAAATGAATACAGAGTTAAAGAGGTGATCGAAAGGCTCAGGGATCCTAAATTCAATCATTATACAATTCTTGCTATAGCTTTCGATGCCGGGTTCAATTCCAAGACAACTTTCAATTCAATATTCAAGAGTCAGACAGGTTTGACTCCCAGTGAGTACAGGGTGAAGCTGACAGGAATCCCGGAATAGAAAGTTCATACTCAGCGGCTCGGACAATATAATATTACATTACAGGTACGACTTAAGCGGTTCAGACGACTTGCCTTTCTAAATAGTTTTCATTTGCACTAAAATGCATTAATGAAAAATATCATTACAGTAACAACCGCATTATTCTTACTTTTTACAACTTCTGTTTTCAGCCAGGATATTTTACAAAAGAATACTAATCCGGAAAATGAAAAAACAAAGATTATCTACGGGTTTGTCAGGGGTGGATTCTATGCCGGGATCAACAATAATGATAATAAACCGTACGTTTCAAGTGCATTTTCTGATTTCGGTCTTAAGCTCGAAACCGGTAACGGTTTAAATTTCAAAGCGTTTGCAGACCTTAGGTTCCGCTATGGTACAGAGTTTCTTAAGCCTGTGAACAAACTTGATATCCGTGAAGCATATGTAAGGATATACGGAAAACGGTGGGATCTGACATCGGGACAGAAAATAATTAAATGGGGTCGTTGCGATTTTACCAATCCTACTTCAAAACTAAGTCCCCGGAATCTGGTATTCCGGTCACCTGACCGTGAGGATATGGATATGGGTAATCTTCTCGGAGATTTTAACTGGTACCCATGGAAAAACATTAATTTTGAAGCTGTTTTAGTTCCATTTTACAGATCTTCAGTTCTGATAATTGATCCTGTTCCCCTACCCGAAAATGTTACAATTAACCAGATTAATTCTCTCATTTCAAACAAAGAGATGTTCAGTTTTGGTCTTAAAGCTGACTTCAACCTGAAGGGGATCGATTGGAGTATCTCATGGTTTGATGGCTATGATCCCATGCCGGGTACCGCTTTGACTGGTTTTAATCTTGATTTATCAGGTCCGGTACCAGTTCCGTTTACTGAGCTGACAATAAAACCATACAGGAACAAGGTCTTAGGGTTAGATTTTGAGACAACTGCTGGTTCATTTGGGATTCGTGGTGAGGCTGCCTGGTCTGTACCGGGTCTTTCATTTAAGACAAATGAGTATGTTCCGATGCCTGAGATTAAATGGGCAGCAGGAACAGACTGGTCATCAGGAATATGGCGGTTCACCGGAGAATACTCCGGGAAATATATACCTGACTTTGTACCCTCTCTGGTCGATCCGGTTATCGGGACAGAACCCGACTATTCGAAGCTTGCAGAAATGATGTCCCTGCCGGGATTTGATTTGGAAGCATATGTACGACAGCAAGTTGGGGCATTCAACAGGCTTTATAATTATCAGCTTAAACGATCTTATCATACATGTGGAATAAGAGTCGAAGCTGAAATGGCATATGGTAAGGTACTTCCATCCGTTTTTACTATGTACAACTTTACATCCCGCGATCTGCTTTTAATTCCGGAGATAAAAATAAAACCTGCCGATGGTTTGACTGTTACTGCAGGTGCTGAGCTTTATTCAGGCCATTCGGGCTCCCTGTTTGATTTAGTTAACGATTTTATGAATAGTGTTTACATAAGTCTGAAAGTTGATTTCTGATATTATGACGGATTTTATTATCAAATACCGCTGGTTGATCATTGGATTCTGTCTCGCACTTGGAGCAGGATCAGGATTACTCATTCCAAATGCTGAAACCGATCCTGAGATAAGAAACTACATTCCTTCCTTAATGAAATCAAGGGTCGAAACCGATAAAATTGAAAGTGAATTCGGAGTTCAGGATATGGTGGTTATTTTATTCTCCGACAGTTGTATAATTAATAGTGATAATTTAAAGAGAATCAAAGATATAGATAAGGCTATATCAAGAATTAATGGGGTTTCGAACAGGATGTCTCCTTTTACAGTAAGAAACATCAAAAGTGTTGAAGGCATGATGGTTGCTGAACCACTTATTAAAAAAATTTCATCTGACACCACTGAGGTAAATCAACTTTGCAAAGAGATTTTAAAAAACAGGTTTGCACGAGATATCGTTGTTTCCTCAGATATGACGACAGCTTCAATCACGGCTACCATAAGCAATTCAGAGGCTGAAACCAAAACATTGCATAAAATCGATTCAGTGATCTATTCGTATCCCGGGAAGGCGAAGGTATTAACTGGCGGGCTTCCTTATATCAGGCAATCTATAAAGAAGGATGTTAATAAAGACGCTCTTGTTCTTGTTCCGCTTGCCCTGATGATTATGCTTTTCATCCTGAAATTAACCCTTGGTGAATGGCGAAGTGTGCTCATGCCCTTTACCGTGGTTGTTCTTTCAACTTCAATAAGCATGGCTCTGATTCCATTATTCGGTTGGAAAATGTCAATTATGAGTCTTCTTTTGCCTATAATTATGGTTGCTGTAGCTAATAATTATGGGATATACCTGGTAGCCAGGTCACAGGAGATCATTGCTGGTAAAAAAGATCTGGCAAAACATTCATTGGTAGCTGAATTACTCCAATCGTTAAATATGCCGATACTTTTCAGCGGACTTACAACTGTTGCAGGGATACTGGGACTTTTAACACATTCCATTATCCCTGCGCGACAACTTGGGGTTCTTGCTGCAATCGGTGTTTCGATGGCACTCATAATGAGCCTGTTGCTTATTCCGGCTTTTATTTATATCAGGGGAACCCGAAATATGAAATTTATCCTGAAGCAGGGTAAGGCCGGGGCTTTTTACAGGATTTTAAATTGGCTTTCCGGCCATATTGTTAATAATCCGGGTAGAATTTTGGTAGTATCGGCGTTTATAACACTCTTTCTGTCATCCGGAATATTCCTTTTGAAGATAAATACTAACCAGGAAAGCTATTTTCCAAAACGGCATCCTGTAAGGCGGGCTTCGGAGGTTATAAACTCCAGGTTCGGAGGGTCCCAGACAATATCAGTTATGGTTGCAGGCAATATTAAAAGTCCTGAAATAATGAAGGGAATTGACAACCTCACTCTCCAAATTAAAAAACAGAAAGGTGTTGGCGAAGTATTTTCTATATCACAGGTAGTCAGAGAGATGAGCAGGGCCATCTTTACAAATGGTGAAGCAGGCTATGATCAGATACCTCAAACCACAGAAGAAATTGCCCAGATGTTCGAGTTGTATAATATGAGTGGCAATCCGGACGATTTCAAACAATTAATGAATCTCGAAAACTCAAAAGCACATGTTCTGATCCGACTTTCCGAACCTGAGAACAAAGTAAT
>JBGOZX010000164.1:0-8853 GCA_041480425.1 Bacteroidia bacterium | reverse complement strand
ATTATATTGTTTTTTACCCTCTTCCATTTTTGAAAAATCTAAGATATTCCCGACCAGATGGCTCAGATTTTCGGCGTCCTGAGAGATCACGGAGTAATATTCCCTCATTCGTTCCGGATCCTTCACGGTACCTTCAAGTAACCTTTCTGTCAGAGCTTTAATAGAGGTGATCGGGGTTTTGAATTCGTGTGATACTGAAGAAACAAAGTCTGATTTTAATTTCAGGACTTCCTTTTCATGAGCTATAATCCTTCCAATGATTACTATTCCAAAAGCCAGGATGACCATCATGGTAAGAATGGTCCAGAAATAAAAACTTTTGTATATACCTGTAAAAAATAATAGTTTGGTTTGATCACCGCTGACCTCAATCCTCCACGGAGGAAAATTATCATCAAAGAAGGATGTAATGCCAGTTGATTTATTATCGGGAATTTTACTTCCGACTATGATACGGCCACTCAGGTCAGACACTGTCAGGAACTCATTTCTATTCCAACCGGTGTTTTTTATGATATCAGTCAGTACACTGTCTTTCAGAAATGTATTGTTGATTTTGATGCCGGCAATACCCTGTGCCAGTTTTTTGGTTTGATCGGGGATCAGAGATGATACTATAAGAAAGTCTTCTGTTCCAATTTTTTTTGAATACCGGAATGTATTCTCTGCAAATGCGCTACTTTGCATAAGCTCCCGGGAAAGATTGGGAATACATTCGTTCTTCAGGTCGCTGATAACCTGCCATTCCTTGATTTTTTTCTGATAAAGGACATTAAGGTTTTCAAAATCATTAGCATAGTTTGTGTCTGAGGAGATAATCTCCGGATTTTTGTCCCGGATGTCACTGAATTTCTCCCGGGCCAATGAAGCATAGGCTGAAAATTGATTTTCGCTCAGGTTATGGTAATTCCGGATTATCTCTTCAAAAGCCTGTAATGTTTCTTTCAGAGCTTCTTCCTTTTTGCCTGATCTCAGGTAACATTCAACCAGTTGCAACCGTACAGTAACAGATAGCAGAGTACCGGAAGAGGTCCTGCTTTCCTGAAAATTCCGGATGATTTCGGTATAAATTGCAGTTGCCGCCTCAAAATTATTCTGCTTCATATAATTACGGGCAATGCGGTTCAGCACTTGCCCCTGCAGGTTTTTATCTTCTGTAATTTTCAGAAGATCTTTCAGGAGGGAAACCGCACCCTGGTAGTTATTTTGTAAAAATTCATAGTCTTCTGCCTGATCTGATTTATTATTCTGCAGACCGGTAAATCCCTGAGCCGAACCGGGGGTGTATCCGTCTCCTTCCACCAGGTAAGGAGGGAACCATGGTTCATTTCCTTTATATACCACAAAAAATTGACCGGACAACAAATTTTTTTCCAGATGATTTTCAATCAGTTTGATTATTTCACGGTAATTATTATTTACAAATGGTGGTGTTCGGACAAGGTAACGAAGTTCATTTTCCAGTTCACTGATTTTCTGGTTGACCTTTGATTTAATAAGATCAATTAAGTCCAACTGTTTTTCACGGAATTGTTTTTCAAGCCTGAACCTCTCATTCCGCAGGGCGATAATCCCGAATATACTGAGCGTTACTGAAGGGAGGAAGATGGTTAAGAGGAAGATCAGAATTAACTTTTTTTGCTTCCTGATGGCTATTTTCAAACTCTGAAACATTTTAATGCAGAATCGATTTGAAAAAGAACTAATCCATAAGATTATACAATTTACTAAAAAAAATGCTCAAAAACAATTGTAACTGGCTTCTGATATCCGGTGACTGGCGACAGGCCTCTTGCTCTTAGCCCTTCAATGGCTTAATTGCCTCGTTTCTGCTGTTAAATTGGATTTAAGCCTGATTGACGTCTGCATCATTAAGAATTAAGCTTATTACTTCTTTAATTTCAGAGTGTTACAGCGCAAATAAAAGAATACCGGATATTAGCACGGACAGACCCGAATTCCGGTTATTAGTTGAGTCATGCTGCATTTTGTTTACTGAAAACTAACCGTGCTAACTCCATTCACCAGGTCCCTCTTATGAGGGATCTTGGTGGGTGGATTACAAGTTTTTAACAATCAATGCCAGACAAGCCTTTTGAAATAGCAGTAAAAGATTTTCTTCAGGGAGTACCTGGTTTTAAGAAACGAAAGTACGCTAACCCCAGGGCTAAGAGCAACCAAATAGCGACAATAATCCAACCTAACGTGTTCATAATGCCGGATAATTGGCCAGATAGAGCTACAATGAAGCCAATGGTGTCGGCTATACAAAGAGAGAGTGTGACACCCTTCAGTGTGTTGGAGTCAGCATTTCGAGCAAGCCAGCAAATAAGGCCGATTCCTGTTAAGCACGCTCCAAGGAATCGTGTCATGAGTATTCCGGCCGGGTCTAGCGCGACCCCATAGATTGACCACACTGCCGCTGGGATCACTAAAAATCCGATACCAAATGCGAGAGAGATAATGGCTTTCACCATTAAAAAGCTACTGATTTTCATAAATAATCCTCCTCTTTTAAGTTTGTAAAAAGAAATAATACACAAGTTATTCCACAGAATATTGAAAGTCAAATAAATTATTTAAAATATTGCCTCAAACGGCACCAAAAGATCAATAGGCTTACATTGTAAATGAAACTAATATCACAACCTGAGGCAGTTTATATACCAGTGATAACAGGTGTTCGGGTTGCTCTCTTTGCAGTTGTATTGCAGAATCCATTGTATTAAGGTATGCAACTGAAATCGCAACCCTCTCTATTGATAAGTGCCTGCCTGTCCGACTCCTGGCCTTGCTCTGCCGGAGCGGCTACGCGCTGCGCCGTCGGCAAGCCTTTGGCGGCCGATGGAAGGCGATGCGGGCGGCATCCAATTTTAATTGGCACTCATGGGAACACCAGGCCCTTCGCTACGGCACGCGCCAGACTGAATTTGACTTAGGGTATTTGGGAAACCATTTGGAGACAAATGATATATGGCCTTTATTTAAAGTTCCGTAAAATATGGTGATAATTCTAAAGTAGGGGAGTTTGCCAAAGTAAATGGAATAAAAATGTATTATGAAATCTATGGAGACCCGACCGGACAACCGCTTCTTTTAATTCATGGAAATGGTGGTTCCATATTTAGCGAAAGATGCCAGATTGAATATTTCAAAAACCAATATCATATAATCATTGCAGACAGTAGGTTTCATGGTAAGACAGAAAATGGTTCGGAATTGTTGACTTATGAATTGATGGCTAAGGATTATAATGCATTGCTTGACTATTTAAAAATAGATTCTGCATATATCATAGGACAAAGCGATGGAGGAATAATTGGGTTATTAATAGCAATAAGCTATCCCAAAAAAGTTAAAAAATTGGTGACAACAGGTCCCAATTTGCGCCCAGATTCTACTGCTTTACCTACATGGGACATAGAACTTACAAGAAATGAGATAAAAGAAATTGAAAGTAAAATGAACAAAGGAGACACATCTAAAGAGCTTCTCAGACTATGGGCAACCCAGAACCTCATGGATAAATATCCGAGTATCACCAATAACGAACTATCAAAAATTAAGGCAGAGGTTCTTGTTATGGCAGGTGATGCAGATGTGATAAAACTGGAGCATATCTTAGAAATTTTTCAAAACATTCATAAAGCCCAATTATTTATAATGCCTGGAGCTACTCATTTCATGTTAAGAAGTGAATATGCTCTTTTTAATCAAATAGTTGAACGGTTTTTAAACAATCCTTTTAAGAGACCAACTACTAAGGAGATCCTTTTACAATAAAACTTCAGCCAACAGCGTGGATAATTAATGCCTTTTTTACAGTATTTGCAGTTCCCAGCCCCGAATCCGCATTATTTCTATATAATTGATTATTAACTGCTTAATATATTGTAAATATTTGATTTAAAGCCATTTACAGCTCATTTAAGACACTTTCAACATCCCTGTAGTTTCTTCTTCAACAAAACGCAATTGTGTCTTAAATAGCTTTAAAACAGGCAATTAGAGCATTTGTTGTAGTTGCACTATATCCTAACTATTTATATACCAATATATTAATTGTACAACTTTATTGCCTGGGACTCTGGGGTGTGTAAAATAAATTTGCTTTCAGTAAGACTAAGGTTTAATTTTGATTGTAATTCATTAGTAGAAAATAAAACAATTTAACTTGACATAATTCAAAATCAAATACTTGTTTTTTGTTTAACTAAATAGAAAGATTATGAAAAAAACTATTTATCTTATTTTAGCTTTTGTAGCTATTCTAGTTATTGCTTGCAATAATCAAAAAGATAACGCTCTTACAACTGAGCAAAAATCGGTTGTTGAGAACGAAATTTCCACTGCTACTGCAAACCTGTTCAAGGCTTTTGAATCACTTGATCCAAACAAGACCTACAGTTTTTTCCTACAAAATGAAGATTTTGCTGCAGCCACGCAGGGAACATTAATGACTGATTACAGAGCTGTTCTGGACACGATGAAGCTCCATATGGGTTCGTTTCAAAAAGAACAAATATTAGTAAAAAATCAAAAAATCTATGTGATCAATAAGGATGCAGCTGTTATATCAGTGGCTACAATAGTCGATTTAGCTTTAAAGAGTGGTGCTGAAATGAAAATCCCTTTTGCATTTACAATCTTATGGGTCAGGAAAGACGGAGATTGGAAGGTAGTTCATTATCATAATTGATTTATTATCATAATTTAAAGATTTAAGAGCACTAAGGACAACTTTTGCTGTTTATAAAAATGATACTC
The DNA here is from genome assembly GCA_041480425.1 of Bacteroidia bacterium. Lineage (GTDB taxonomy): Bacteria > Bacteroidota > Bacteroidia > Bacteroidales > VadinHA17 > LD21. Next base: position 4,086 of record JBGOZX010000164.1, on the reverse strand, counting down.
TTCAAGTTGATACAATAGAGACTTGAAAACATATTGTTGAATGATTGACACATATTATATTTTAACCGTGAAGTTTTTCCCAGGCTTTCTGCTACTTAAATTGGATTAAAAAGCAAGAATTCAGGACAAAAACCCCTATTCATTTTAGATAAACATAATTCGCCTTAACACCTAAAAAGTATGGATTGTTTTACAACACTTTTTCTTCTGACAATTTCGGTTGGCAATCCACCTTATTGACTTACTAAAAAAGAAAATCACCTGGAATAATAGAAGAAAATTAAAATAAAAAGAGAAAATTATGGATGTAAATACTCTATTAGGTCTCGTCTCAACATTTGCAATTGTTGTTGGATTGGTTTTTACCGGCGTGCAACTTCGGCAATTAAACAAACAACGCGTAAGAGAATATGCGTTGCAAATGTTGCATTCCTTTCAAACACTTGAATTTCAGAATGCAGCCAAGATCGTATTCGAGCTTCCCGAAGGATTATCAAAAAAAGAAATTGAAGAGCGTTTAGGAGATAAATTAACAACTGTGCTTGCGATGCTTGGTACATTCGAGAGTCTGGGCATCTTAATTTGCAGACGTGAAATTGATATACAACTCGTAGAAGATTTTATTAGCGGAGTCATTATTCTCTCTGGGAAGAAATTCAAGAACTATCTCGAAGAAGTGCGTGAATTAACTAATCGGCAGACTTATTACGAGTGGTTTCAGTGGATGTATGAGCAAATTGAAAAACGTGAATTGAAAACTCCCCCAATACCAGCTTACAATGAATATCGCGATTGGAAAGAATAGAATGAAACCAAAATCCGAACCACTCAAACTTCAATACTTAGTGGAGACAGCAAAACTGCTGATAACATAAAGATTAATTGAAATAAAAAAAAGGAGGTTACAATGAACAATTCTAACAATCGAAAATTTAATGAAAACATTCTTTTCATTTTTTTTATCATTTTTCTATTATGCTCCTGTAGTGGTAAAAAGGATTCCAGGTCCACAAATCCAGTTTTGACAATTGGTGAGTCACGTCTCGCAGTTCCGGGTGGCAATATTTGGTATAAAGTCACAGGTACTGGAAAGGGAATGCCGGTTGTTCTTCTTCACGGTGGCCCTGGTTACTCGAGTTTCTACCTGAAGCCATTTGAGTATCTCGGCAACGATCGTCAGGTTGTACGTTACGATCAGCTCGGAGGGGGGAAATCAGACATGATTACAGATACGACAATGTTCACCATCGATCACTTTGTAAAGGAGTTGGATTTGCTTCGCGTTCATTTAGAGCTTTCAAAGTGGCATGTACTGGGCCATTCGTGGGGAACAATCCTGGCCCTTGAATACTATCGTGCATACCCTGACCGGGTTGCTTCACTAACATTTGGTAGTCTGTGTTTCGATATTCCAGCATGGGAGCAAAGTACCAGGCAACTTCTTACGACACTCCCTGATTCATTGCAGGATGCGGTGAAAAAAGCTGAGTCGACTGGCAATTACAATGATCCAACTTATCAGGAAGCCATGAACCAATTCTACAGTATGTACGTTTGGCGTAAACCCGTACAGGCTGATCTCGACAGTATGTTTGCAACCTTTAATGCAGGTATCTACAATTACATGTGGGGACCAAGTGAGTTTTCAATCACCGGAACGCTGAATAAATATAGCGCCACACCGTTTCTGCAACAGATCAAAGTCCCTACCCTGTTCACCGTTGGGGAGTTCGATGAAATTAATCCGGAAATTGTTAAGAGTTTAGCAGATAAAGTTTCTAATGCACGTTATGTCCTGTTCCCCGGTTCTTCTCATATGACACCCTGGGACGCTCGAGATGAAAACTTAAAAGTTGTACGAGAATTTTTACACTCGGTGGATTCCCTGACAGCAAAATCAAACCACTAGTACTACAGGTGATGACAAATGCTTTTAATAATGACTGCACTATATTCTATCTACTTATATATCAATGCATTAATAATATAACTTAACAGACCGGGCCTTTGGGGGTACAAAATAAAACTGCTTTAAGTATATTACAATATGCAATTAAAGCGAATGCCAGTGACATAGTAATCTGCCATAACCACCCAGGTGGCAATGTACACCCAGGCGGATCTGATTTGGCTATAAACAGGAAGATAAAGGATTCGGGTATTTTGATGGATATACTATTGTTGGACCATTTGATTTTTATACCTGAAGGTAAGTATTATAGTATTGGAAATTAAGGTGTTTGGTAATCCGGAGCTATTGTAATGATGGCTTTGTTTTAAAATTTTAATTCTATATTTTTAAATCCTGATTAAAGAAAACCTTGTTGTACGAACTTTAATGAGCAAATTAAAAATTATCATATCAGTTTTATTATTTACTGTAATAAGTATAATAGTATTGGTTTTTATTAGAAAAAAAGACTCTGTTAAAGGAATATCAATAAGTTATCCGTTCAATAATGCACTTTTCCCACCCGAATTTCCATCTCCTACATTTGAATGGAAGAGCGAAATTAAAGATTCCTCCTCATGGGAACTTACTCTGATTACCCGCAATAAAAAATACTTAATAAATGCCACCACGCAACAAACCAGATGGACTCCGGCAGAGTCAAAATGGGATAGTATTAAATTTCTGTCAAATTTTGATAAAATTTATTTTACTGTTAAAAAATCAGGCAATAATAAGCGATGCGAACAAATTTTTATCAAAATTAGCAGGGATACTGTTGGCGCCCCAATTTTATACCGGCAAATGCCAATCCCATTTCTTTTAGCTGAAAAAAACCTCGATTCGATGAATTTTATGCTGATAAATCTCGGTAGCGATAACCGTCCTCATATTGCCATGAAAGGATTTCCTGTTTGTGGTAATTGTCATTCATTCAGTGCTGACGGAAATACAATTGGTTTGGACTTAGACGCGGGGCTCAGGGACAAAGGTGGTTATTTTGTATCAGCAATAAAGGATACTATTTTATTTAATCTTGACAATTACAGGTCATGGTCGAAAATTGAAAAGAGAAGAACTTTTGGTCTTTTTTCGAAAATATCTCCCGATGGCCGATATATTGTTACAACTGTAAAAGATCGTGTGGTAATTAAGAACTTACCAATTCTTCCAGTTGAAAATATTATTTATTCTCAGCTTTTTTTCCCTGTTAACGGCCATTTAGCCATTTACGACCGACAGTCACAGATTTTAAAAGAACTTCCTGGTGCAGATCTTGATGAATATGTGCAAAGCAATGCAGTGTGGACTCCTGACGGGAAAAACATAATTTTTTCAAGAGCTGATGCTTTGCCAAGGGATAGCAATCTTTATGAGATTAATGTACAAGATAATCAACTTATTGATCAGTATGTTGAAAGAAAGAAGACTCTTAAATTCAATTTGTGCATTATCCCTTTTAACAATGGAAACGGAGGAATGGCTGAACCGATAAAAGGTGCTTCCAATAATGGTAAAAGCAATTACTTTCCGGCAGTATCTCCTGATGGGAAATGGCTGATTTATTGTCAGGCTGAGAGTTTTATGCTCTTAATGTCTGATAGTCGTCTTTATATAGTTCCTGTTAATGGAGGAAAAGCAAGAATGCTTAAAAGCAATTTTAATTCAATGAACTCATGGCATGCATGGTCACCCAATAGTAAATGGATCGTCTTTGTATCAAAAAGTCTTAGTCCTTATACCGATATGTTCCTTACACATATCGACGAAAGGGGTAACTCTGCCATTCCGGTTTTGGTTGATAAAGCAAGAGTAAATCATAAAGTAATTAACTATCCCGAATTTGTTAACCGAAGACCTGAAGATACATTTGTTATGGAGTATGATTATGTTGAATTGGCACACATTAAGAGGGCGTTAAAAAACGGGGACAAGGGAAAAGCAAAAAAACTTTTCTACCAACTTGAAAATCAGCAACCATTTCTTTTCACTGAAGATTGCTTAGATCTGAGCAATATGCTTAATAGCATGGGATTACTTGAAGAAGCAAAGAAATATGCAGAACTGGCAAAACATACAATTAATTCAAATATATTCGACAAACAATAATGCTTTTAATCATAATAAGTACTGGT
>JBGOZX010000163.1:0-8998 GCA_041480425.1 Bacteroidia bacterium | reverse complement strand
GATGGTGGAGAATCTGAAAACAACTAAGTACCGAAATGGCGATTTAATAGGAACAACCGTTCCTGCAACATTGGATATATCAGGTGAAACCGCACCCAAATACCAATGGGCGTATGATGGAAATGAAAGCAATGTCGCAACATATGGCAGATTATATACTTGGTATGCTGTATCTGATAGTCGTGATGTATGCCCCACCGGCTGGCACGTACCAACCGATTTAGATTGGAATAATTTAGGCCATTTTTTGGCAGACGGAGCTACTGCCGGTGATAAACTCAAAGAAACCGGCTATGCCCATTGGTGGTATTTTCCTAATATCAATGCAACTAATGAAACTGGCTTTACAGCTCTTCCGGGTGGTTGGCATTTTGACCATGGCTCATTCAATGACCAAGGATCCAGTGGGTACTGGTGGACTTTTACAGAGTACTCCCCAGGATTTGCCTGGACCACGTCTATGCGCTACGATATGAGCATTAATTACGGTGGAAATTATTTCTCGGAGAAGTATGGGTTTTCTGTTCGTTGCCTCAAGAATTAATTAACCATTAAACAATAATATTATTACCAGCCCTCGGAAATCCGCTCCGGGGGTTTTTTATTTGTGTAAAATATCAAAACTGCTTTAGTACTTCATTTTAGACCATTTCTTGGATATTGCTCCGATTTTAACCAAAAATGTAACCAGATTGTCATTTTATGTAACACCAGAGGTGGATTTTAATATTTTGATAGTCGAACTTTGTACAAGAAACTGGTCGGTAATCCAATTTTCCTTAGAAATCGGTATTGTAATAATTCATCTAAATACACAATACTATGAAAACTATTCTTCATCTCAATATATGCCTCATTACTAAAAATGATTACACAGTAAAACTATGAAAAAGAAAATTGGTTGTTTTTTAGTTTTTATTTGCTGTTGTGGTTTCTGTGCCGCACAGCAGGTAGTTTCTTCAGGAGGGTATGCTGTGAAATCAGAAATTTCTGTCGATTGGATTCTGGGTGGGAGCTTATCTGATATTCCCACCTATGACATAAGTACCTTAAACAAGTTACGAAAGGAACAATTGATGGAATCTGAGATTTCACTTAAAGTATATCCTATACCAGCAACGGATTTCATTAACATTGAAATCACTCCAGTTGACACAGGTCGACTCATCCTTGAATTATATAACAATTCAGGAGTAAAAGTTCTTAATAAGGTTGTTGTAAATCAACCTATCCTGCAGGTTAATATCACTGATATTCCTTCAGGTGTTTATTTCTTAAAGGTACTCTTACCTCGCAAAGACAAACTATTCGGTGTTGAAAAGTTTATTAAAAAATAAAACTAACAGAATATGAAAAAGATTTTTACACTATTAATCGGAATCGTGTTCTCAATAACGGTTCTCTACTCTCAGGACGCACCACCACAGGCATTTAGCTTCAAAGCCACCATTCAGGGTGCTAATGGTCAGACAGTGGTAAACAAAATGATAAGACTTTGTATCTCCATCTTACAAGATGATATGAATGGTTTTGTTACTTATTCTGAGTATTTTACTCCTACTACTAATCATTACTCACAAGTTGATGTAGAATTTGGAAATGGTAATGTGATATCTGGAATTTTTTCCTCAATTGATTGGTCAGCCCATAAATATTTCCTTAAAGTGGAGGTAGATGCTAAAGGAGGAACAAATTATCAATTACTATCAGTAACACAATTGCTATCAGTCCCATATGCTTTATATGCTGGTAATGCTGGAAATGCTCTGGGAGGTAATTATAATGATCTTTCTAACAAACCTACAAATCTGAGTCAGTTCAATAATGATTTAAATTTTTTATCCATTGAAACTGACCCGATTTTTACAGCACATACGTCAAGTGGAATTACTTCAACATTAATTAGTAATTGGAATGCAGCATATGGGTGGGGTAATCATACCGGGCTTTACCGGCCTATATCTTATGTTCCAGCTTGGAGCGAAATCATTGCCAAACCAACCTTTGCCACGGTTGCTACAAGTGGTAATTATAATGACCTTTCCAATAAACCCAGTGGCAACAACATTGGTGATATCCAATATTGGAATGGAACCGAGTGGTCAATAGTGCCAATTGGATCAAACGGACAAGTCTTAACCCTTACCAATGGTATTCCAACCTGGGAATCATCAGTATCGGTTTTGATCATTGGAAATTCCTATCAAGGTGGAATAGTAGCTTATATTTTACAACCCGGAGATCCCGGATACGATGCAAATGTTCAACATGGCTTAATTGCCGCGCCTTTTGATCAGGGATACGCACAGTGGGGCTGTAATGGAACAGACATATCAGGCGCAGATGGTACATTTATTGGAACAGGAGCACAAAATACGATTGACATTGTAACAGGTTGCACAACCGCAGATATTGCAGCTAAATTGTGTTCTGACTTAGAATTGAATGGTTATAGTGACTGGTATTTGCCAAGCAAAGACGAATTGAACGAGCTTTACATCAATAAAGCTGCGGTTGGCGGTTTTGCTTATGGCGGCTATTGGAGTTCCAGTGAGTACGGTAACGGCTACGCGTGGGCCCAGTACTTCAACTTTGGCTCCCAGGGCAACTTCAGTAAGGTCGGCGCAGGCTATGTGCGTGCTGTTCGGGCTTTTTAACTATTTAACTATTTAACTATTAAGAAGAAATCATTTCGGCGATCATGTTTGTTAATGTAGCGATTGCCAGCCCTCGGAAATCAGCTCCGGGGGCTTACTGTTTTTAGGTGAAATATCAAGAATGTTTTGTACATCATTTTAGCCCTTTTCTGGATTTTGACGCTGATTTTGCCTAAAAATGTAACCAGATTGTCATTTTATGTAACACCAGAGGTGGATTTTGATATTACCGTAGCCGAACTTTGTATTGGAAATTAGAATAAAGACCTTGTTAAAATAAAATTGACTTTGGTTTAAACATGGTGTAACTTTGATTAGAAGACAGTAAGCACCTTTAATAAGACATTTAGGTAATAACCCTTAAAATAAACTGTATGAAAACTAAAAACAGGATTTGGCTTTGCCCATTAATAATGGTATTAGTATTAATTCTTGTCAAAGGTTGCAAGAAAGATGAAGATTCTGCTGTATTAAAAGATACTGATGGTAATGGTTATACCTCTGTAACCATTGGAACACAAGTATGGATAGTTGAGAACCTGAGAACCACCAAATACAATGATGGAACATCTATACCTAATGTAGCAGACGAAGTAGAATGGGTAAATTTGACTACAGGTGCTTATTGTTGGTATGATAATGATATATCTTACAAAGCAGATTATGGTGCCTTATATAACTGGTATGCAGTAGGTACAGGTAAACTATGCCCAACGGGATGGCATGTGCCTACTCATGAAGAATGGGAAGCTCTTCATGAATTTTTAGGAGGCTATTATAATGGAGCTGGTAAGAAGCTAAGAGAAACTGGCACAGCACATTGGGGTAGTCCTAATGAAGCGACTAACGAAACTGGCTTTACAGGCCTTCCGGGAGGTTACCGTACAGAGCAAGTAATTGCATCGTTCTTGGAGATGGGAAAAGTAGGTGAATGGTGGTCTGCTACTGGATCGACCAGTAGTAATAACGCCTATTACTGGTATATTGGTAATAGCGCCTATCTTAATAACAGCGCCTTTAAGAAACAAGCTGGAAGATCTGTCCGCTGTCTGAAGGATTAATTACCCATTAATAAGAATAACTTATTAGTCAGCCCTCGGAAATCAGCATCCGGGGGCTTCTTATTTATATGAAATACTAAGATTGTCTTTGTGCGTCATTTTTGTTCTTTTCTGGTTTTCAACACCGATTTTCCTCGAAAATGTAACCAGATTGTCATTTTATGTAACACCAGAGGTGGATTTTGATATTCTGGTAGCCGAACTTTGTGTAGGAAATTGGAAAAGACCTTTGTTAAAATAGAATTGACTTTGGCTTAAACAAGGTGTAACTTTGATACAATCGATTCTGAGAAATATTTTTTAATCTAAAAAATACCGCCATGGATCACTCAATCAAAATTCCCGTAATTGTTATCCTTTTTATTGGTTCAATAATTTGTCTTACTTCCTGTAAGGAGAAAACAACTCCACCTGTCGTGACAACCACTAATGTAACTGGTATTACACAAACAACTGCAACAGCAGGAGGAAATGTGACAAGCGATGGTAACGCTGAGGCTACCTCCAGGGGTGTTTGCTGGAATACATCAGAAAATCCAACTTTAGCCAACAGCAAGACTTCAGACGGTACTGGCACAGGATCATTTACCAGCAGTCTTACACAATTAATACCCAATACTAAGTATTATGTGAAAGCCTATGCAACTAATAGTGCTGGTACTGGTTATGGCAGCCAGGTTTCATTTACCTCAAACCCGATACTCCTTGCTACATTGACAACTACTGCTGTTACTTCAATTACATCGACAACTGCTGTTTCAGGCGGAAACATAACTGCCGATGGCGGAGGATCTGTAACAGCCAGGGGGGTATGCTGGGGAACTACAGCTAACCCAACAACCAGCAATAATAAAACAACAGACGGCAGTGGGACAGGGAGTTTCACAAGCAACATAACAGGCTTAATTGCCAACACCACTTATTATGTCAGAGCTTATGCCACTAACAGTGTAGGTGCAGCATATGGCAATGAAATATCATTTACTTCACAGCAACTTAAAGATGCTGATGGCAATGTTTATACCTCTATAACCATAGGTACACAGACTTGGATGGTTGAGAACCTGAAAACCACCAAATTCAATGATAATACAGCCATACCTCTGGTTACGGACAATGCGGCATGGAACAATTTAACAACTCCCGGTTACTGCTGGCAAAACAATGATATAGCAAACAAAACTACCTACGGCGCCTTATATAACTTTTATGCAGTTAACACAGGCAAACTATGCCCCACAGGTTGGCATGTGCCTTCAGATGCGGAGTGGACAACACTTACTACATATTTAGGTGGATATACTGTTGCAGGAGGCAAATTAAAAGAAACCGGAACTACTCATTGGCTAAGTCCAAACACAGGAGCTACCAACGAATCAGGCTTTACAGCCCTACCCGGTGGTAGCCGTAATTATACCTATGCATTTTATGCATTCGGTCATTTCGGATTCTGGTGGACCTCCTCCGAGAGCATGACAATTGATGCCCGTGATAGATATTTACGTTATGATAGTAATGAAATATTAGGATCTTTTAGCTTTAAGTGCAATGGTGAATCTGTCCGCTGTTTGAAGGATTGATCAATTACTGATGACGATAACTTATTGCAAGCCCTCGGAAATCAGCTCCGGGGGCTTTGCTTTTATGTGAAATATCAAGACTGCTTTAGTAGGTCATTTTAGACCTTTTTTGTATTTTGACACTGATTTTGCCTAAAAATGTAACCAAATGAACATTTTATGTAACAATTGTGGTAGATTGTGATATTCTGTTAGCCGAACTTTGTATAGGAATTGAAAAGAACATGATTAAAATAAAATTAACTTCACCTTAAATAAGGTTTAATTTTGTATTGTAATTATTTTGAGCCCTTACGTCAAAAGATTGAAAATATTGATGAAAAGGCGAAGATTTTATTTAGCCCTTAAGGATTATTTAATCTTTGGTTCCATTTATAAACCTCTTAAAAGAAAAGATAATGTTTAATAAAATGCTATTCATTCTGTTCCTGATAATAAGTTGTTTTGTTATTACTTCCTGCTCCAAACCTCAAAAAGTGATGGCGGTCTCTACTGGAACAATAAGTGATATTACATATAATTCAGCTAAAGTAAGTGGGCAGATAGTTGACCTTGGAGAAGGTGTTAACCAACATGGACATTGTTATGGAAAAACACCAAATATGCTTTTAACCAATACCGATTTTAAAACAGAATTAGGAATACCAAATACCGGTAGTTTTACAAGTCCACTGGTAAACCTTGAAGCAGAAACCAAATATTACGTTAAAGCTTATCTAACAAATGGAAACTACACTGCATATGGGGAGGAGAAAGAATTCAGTACCGATCCCGCACCTATTAAAGATAAAGATGGAAATGTATACAATGTTATACGAATTGGTACACAATTATGGATGAAAGAAAACCTGAAAACTACCAGATACAATGATAATACATCCATAACTCTTGTTCCCGACAATACTGCATGGAATAACCTCACTTCTCCAGGTTATTGTTGGTACATCAACGATGCTGCTGGCTACAAAGCTACTTATGGGGGTCTTTACAACTGGTACACTGTAAATACAGGCAAGTTATGTCCTGAAGGCTGGCACGTGCCTACCGATGCAGAATGGACAACCTTAACAGATTATCTTGGTGGAACAAGTGTAGCCGTTAGCAAACTGAAAGAGGCAGGCACAGCACATTGGAACAATCCCAATACAGGTGCAACCAACGAAAGCGGCTTTACAGCCCTTCCGGGTGGCCACCGTGATGAGTATGGCAAATTCAACTATATTGTATACAGCGGTTACTGGTGGTCTTCTACGGAGACCTCTACTACGTATGCCTGGATTCGACTCATGAATTACACTAATCCCGACGTAATCAGGCTCAACATGGATAAGAAGGAAGGGTTTTCTGTTCGGTGTCTTAGGGATTAGACTATTTCAGGTATTGAGATATATTACCTTTGGGTTAAATCAGAAACATCCTTAAATGCAGTGAAATCTTTGGAATCAGCTCGGGGGGCTTTTTTTAAGTGCAAATAAATTTGTTTCTGGCCCTGGGAGTTTTAAAATTTGGATTAAGATATTTCGGCAATCAAGTCCGAAATGCAGCGATCATTTGGCCCCTGGACATCAGCACTCCGGGGCTTACTATTTTTAAACATAACTATTCCTATGGATTTAGTAACTTTGATAAAATCAATACTTATGACTATGAAAAAGTCATTATTTATATTTTTTATTTTTATTTGTCTTAATACTGATGGTCAGATAAAGCAAGTAGAAATCTGGTCAAATCCAGGTACAGGAAAAATTCTTCAGGCTGCGTTTGCGGATGATGATACACTTATCATATTTTATGCTAATGATAGCAGATATTCACATATTACTTCTTTAATCCGTGTTTTTTATGGAACTCCTGAAGATTTTTATAAATGGCTTGGTGATCTTGAAGAATTTGGTAAGAATAAATTAGACGCTAAGACGGATCTTACTAAAGAGATCAATGGTCAATTAGTTACTATCAGAAAGGCAATAGGTTCTATGAATGATTATTATCTTTCTGAGATAGGGGGGAATGGATATAGTAGGCTACTTGCAGTGGAGTTACCGAAATTCAAGAATAAGTTTATTCAATGGGCTGAGAAAAACAATATTTCTTACCAATAATTTTTATAGAGTTTTTACATAGAGATAAAATTTTATATATGGAAAACATTATTGAATCTATTCACTATTCAAAGTGGACTGAATTGGTAAAAGATTTAGAAAAAAATGATGATGAATCAAAAATTTATAGAGGTCATTCAAATGAATATCAGAAACGTCTAAAAAAAAAATTAGGTAAAGCATTCCTAAATGCTGATTTTAGCGTAAATATTAACACTCAGCTCTGGTCTTTGATATCATCCTTTGATAGATATTATCAGGGGGGATTTTATAAATTTGGGACATTTCTATGTCAACAGCTTGAAAATAACAATTTTAAAAGCCGATATGGTAAACATAATTTTATAGAAATTTTCTATTTGAAAGATTGTAGTCAATTAGAGAGAATTTATTACTTACAACATTATGGTGTACCAACTTGCTTCATAGATTTTTCACATAACCCTTTAATAGCTTTGTTTTTTGCCATTGCACATGTTCGTGCTACAAATGTATATACACCTGATTTAAATGGTAATCCAATTATTCATCCACCTGAAGCATATATTTCACTTTATGAACTAAATCACAAAAGAATTTCTGAATTATTAAATATTAAATATATTGATAATGAATTTTCTGATAGAACATACGGAAAATATAAAGTGAAGTTTGGTCATTTGGCTTTTGATATATCACCTATTGAAAAATGTCAATTAAACACCCTAAATGAAAATTTAAAACTACAAAAAGGTTGTTTTGTCTTATATGATAATGAAGGTTCGAGTTGTTCTTTAGATAAGCGCATAGGTGAATTATTATTATATGATAATAAAGAAAAAGAGATTCTTATTAAGGAGTACAGGTTACATTATAATGAGATTTTCCGAAAATATAGTTTTGAAGGACTGACTAAAGTTACATTATACGATTATCTAGAAAAGAACCATATATCAGGAAGAACCCTATTTAATGATATTCAGGGACTAAAATATGATTTGAATTTCTTTCACCATTAATAATTAGGTCCTAGTTACTTTTAGTTAGTGGTTTTAAAACTTGGGGGAGTTTTAAGGTTTGTTCCACTTTCTTTATTGTCTTTATTGTGGTTCGGGTACAGATAGATTTGTTTTGTATTGGTTACCTTCTTAAATTTGGTTGTGATGACCTTTTTTTCAGATAGCGAACTCCAAAATGGAGCAGGGGAATTACCCGGAACTAAGCCGTTTTTTTTATGGTAGGTACAACGGTAGCACAACGTAACATCCTGAAAACAGCGAATCACCTGATTAACAGATGATAAGCTTATTAAAATAGTGATTCCGGCGCGACTCGAACGCGCGACCCACAGCTTAGAAGGCTGTTGCTCTATCCAACTGAGCTACGGAACCAAAATTATTTGTTTTAAAAGAACGCTCGACCCATCCCGATAAATCGGGATTGCTCTATCCTTCCGATAGCTATCGGAATGAGCTACGGAACCAAAATTATTTGTTTTAAAAGAACGCTCGACCCATCCCGATAAATCGGGATTGCTCTATTCCCGAAAATCTTACCGCTGAAAGCGGTTTAGATTTTCAAGGATCCTCGAAAAACTTAGCAAATCAAAGATTTGCTGT
>JBGOZX010000162.1:0-9005 GCA_041480425.1 Bacteroidia bacterium | reverse complement strand
TTCATCAGCTACCGCCAGAAAGATAACAAGCATGACGGCTGGGTTACTGAGTTTGTCAATAATCTGAAGGGGGAACTTGAGTCAACTTTCAAGGAAGAGATCAGTGTTTATTTTGATATTAATCCCCATGACGGACTCTTAGAGACATATGATGTGGATGCTTCGCTGAAAGAGAAGCTAAAGTGTCTGGTTTTTATCCCAATAATCTCAAGAACTTATTGTGATCCCAAATCATTTGCATGGGAACATGAGTTTAAAGCATTTGTTAAATTAGCTTCCCGGGATCAGTTTGGACTGAAGGTAAAGCTGCCTAATGGGAATGTGGCAAATAGGGTATTACCGGTTCGTATTTATGATTTAGATAATGCTGATATTAAACTATGCGAAACAGTGCTTGGCGGAGTGCTTCGTGGTGTTGAATTTATTTATAAAGAACCAGGAGTAAATAGACCACTTACCCCTGAAGATGAAGTAAAGATAAATTTAAATAATACCAGGTACCGAAACCAGATAAATAAGACAGCAAATGCTATAAAAGAGATTATTTCGGGATTGAAAAAGGAACCAACTGCACCGGTGGAGAAGAAAACTCAGCGCAGAGAGCCATTGAAGAAAGTCTCTGAAGAAGAGAAGCAGGTAGAAATGGAGAAACCTGCTAAATTAAATAAGCATAAGATGCTATCAGGAGTTGCAATTTTAGCAATATTAATACTTGCAGCAGTACTTGCTTATCCGAAAATATTCAAACGAGACAGATTGGAAAATCTAAGATCTTCTGATAGGAGAATTTCTGTCGCAGTAATGCCGTTTCAAAATATGACCAATGATACCACCTGGAATGTATGGCAAGATGGAATACAGAATCTTTTAATCACCTTCCTCTCAAACTCTGAGGAATTAAAAGTCAGACAAACAGAATCAATCACTGGCTTGCTTCAAAGCAAAGGTCTTACTAATTATGCTTCAATCACACCTTCTATTGCCAGTACAATCTCACAGAAACTGGATGCAAATGTTTTTATCTATGGCAGTATAAATCAGGCAGGTGCTACAATACGTGTAAATGCACAACTAATTGACTCAAAAACAGAAGAGGTTTTCAAATCTTTTCAAATAGATGGAACCAATGAAAATATCCTTCATATTACTGATTCACTTTCCAGGATGGTAAAGGATTTTCTCGTAGTGTCAAAATTGAAAAAGGAAGTATTTTTCGACTTACAGAATAATGTATCTGCCAATTTTCCTGAAGCATACAGGTATTTCACTTATGGGCAAAAGGCTTTTTTGAAAAGAGATTATCCCACAGCAAGGAATTGGATTTTACAGGCAATAGCTATTGACTCAAACTTTTATTCAGCAATTATACTACTTCCTGTAACGTACGCCGCTCAGGGATTATATGAACAGGCCAATAAATGGAGTCTCTGGGCTTACGAAAAAAGAGATCAAATGCCAATTCAGCAGAAGATCTTTACAAATTGGTTATATGCCGCAGCCTTTGAAACACCTCATGAAAAAATCAAATACTTAAACCAAATACTGGAATTTGATGATCAGGTACCCCTTCTTTATTATCAATTAGGTATTGATTACATGGAATTGTATCAATATGATAAAGCAATCCTGGAATTTGAAAAAGCTATGGAGATATATAAAAAATGGGATTCAAAACCCATGTGGGCTTATAGCTATATTCACCTTGGAATTGCATATCATGAAACAGGCAAGTATAAGAAAGAGAAAGAGCTTTATAAGAAAGCAGAACAGGATTTTCCTGACGATCCTGCAATAATCCAAAGGCAGGCAATCCTTTCATTAGCTGAAGGAGATATGATTTCGGCAAATCATTATATTGAGAAATACATATTTATCCGAAAAGAAAATTTATGGACTGAGGCAGCTTTGGTAACAAGCCTGGCTTTTATTTACTCTGAAGCGGGCATACCGGATAAAGCGGAGGAATATTACCGAAAAGCCCTGTCATTAGAGCCTGAAAAGCCAAATAGGCTTAATAATCTTGCTTATTTCCTGATTGATAATGATCGAAATATTAATGAAGGGATGGAACTTGTTGATAAGGCACTGGAGATAAATCCTGATAATTATAACTTTAGTCATACCAAAGGCTGGGGATTATATAAGCAGGGTAAAAATAAAGAAGCACTGGAGCTCCTTGAAAAAAGCTGGGATTTGAAACCTGTCTATGATCACGATGTATATCTTCATATCCAGGAAGTAAAAAAAGCTATCGCCAGTCAAAAGAATAATTGATCTAGAAGATTGTAATCACTTAACATTCTTGTCTCTAAGTTTCTACTTAACGAAGAAACATAAGTGATGTCACCTACTCAAGGAAGTAGGTCATACTTCAAAAAGGAAACCCAAAAAGTTGAATGCCGTAACCCTTAGAAAGCATTCTTAATTTTCTGCCTGAAAATAAAAAGTAAGTCATCTTTTTCTTATGCGAGTGATAAGTATAACGATATTTTGCCTGACATATGCTATGAATATGGGTACAGATCGGCATAAAGGGTAAAAGTGATTTAGGTATCACTTTTTATATATGCCCTTATAACCCATATATTACTGACACGTGGTATGATTCTAAAAAAATTGACATTGGAACTGCCATGGTGTACCTTTGAAATTGGTTTAATAACTTAAGAATTATGAAATCATGAAAAACAACCGTAGAAATTTTATTAAGAAAAGTGTTTCAATAACAGCAGCCCTATCGGTGGCAGGATTAAGCGTCTGTGCGGAAACCGGCAAAAAGGAAAATAAAAATACAACTCCGAAGTTAGTTAAATGGCCTGTAATCGAAGGCCCTGGTACACCAAAGTTATGTGTCGGTGGAAGCATAAATGCTGATGAGAAGCAAATGCAGCTTATTAAGCAGATGGGCGTCGATTATGTTTTGATGGGCGGCCCACGAATTCCATGGAAAGTTGAAGATCTTCGTACTATAATGGATAAGTATAAATCTAACGGTTTAACCGTTATTAATATGATGATTGGCGGACACAATAACGCAATCTACGGGAGAGAGGGGCGTGATGAAGAGATTGCTAAAGTTAAGGAATCTATTGTTGCAGCAGGAACAGTCGGTCTCCACGTTATTGAATATAACTGGTACGTTGACCGGCTCATGGAGGGCTACTATGAAAAGAAAGGACGTGGGGGATCAGGAATTACGGCCTACGATTACTCGCCAGTAAAGGATCTGCCAGCCAAACCCGAAATAGGTACTTACACAGCTGAACAAATATGGGACAATATCACATACTTTCTCAAAGCTGTAATTCCTGTTGCAGAGCTGTCCGGAGTCCGTTTGGCCCTGCACCCAAATGATCCTCCTGCAGCTATCAGCCACAGCTCACCACAAATTATGGCAACTTACGAAGGTTGGAAACGATTGCTCGATATTGTAAAGAGTCCGGCGAACGGTATGACATATGATCCGGGTGTTTGTAAGGAGATGGAATTAGATCCTATTGAAGTACTTCATTACATGGGATCCCGTGACCAGATTAACCATGCTCATTATCGTAACGTCACTACTCAGGAATCCCATAATAAATATGAAGAGGTTTTTTTTGATGCTGGAGAAGTCAACATGTTTGCAGTCATGCAGGAGTTTTTTAAGGTTGGATACACAAGAGGCATCTATCCTGAACATCCTCGTTTTTTTACTTGTGATACAGAATTCCCCGGATATGTTGCAGGCAGAGGGTATCCAGGCGGCGGCGGAAATACCGGCCAGGTCTTTAATGTTGCGTATGCCCGTGCAATGATGCAGGCAGTCCAATCATTGTAGTCAATAGTGAAACAAACAAAATAAATGATTATAAAAGATAATAGCAGTTCCAATAAGTTCGACTTTGGTTTAAAAAGGGTATACCTTTAAGATATTAGAGAATAAACCTTTAAAAGGAATTTTATTTTCGTTAAACTTTAACATTTGGGTTCTGTAAATATATTTAACTTATAATGTTTTTGAAAGTTTGATTAACTAAAGGTCTATCGTCATGAATACTATTAACCGCCGGAATTTCCTTAAAACGTCTGTTATGGGAGGAGCAGCCATCTCTTTTATTGGCCCTTTAGATACCTTTGTATCCTTTGATAAAAAGCAACAATTATCTGCAAGTGTTGCTATTACATCAGGTGACAATAGGGCTGACCTTGCATTCCGTGCTCTCCAACCATACTCGCAGCAAATCAAACAGGCTATCGGTGGACGTCGCGTAGTTCTCAAACCAAACAATGTCTCTACTGAAATACCTTTATGTGCAACCCATGTTGATACCCTTGAAGGTATACTGGAATTTCTCAAATCGATCAAGAAGCTGGATAATGTGATTATTGCAGAATCTGCTGCCAACGGACCTACATTCGATGGATTTAATAATTATGGATATTTCCGGCTTGCTAATAAATACCCTGTAAAATTTGTTGATCTGGATCAGGAAGGATCTGAAATACTGTATGTATTTGATGAAAAAGATTTCAGACCGCATCCTGTGAGGTTTTCCCGTATAATTCTTAATCCCGGTTCCTATATAGTATCGGTAGCCAGGATGAAAACTCATGATTGGGCAATAGTCACACTTTCTCTGAAGAATATAGTATTTGGTGCACCTGTAAAAGACGTGGGATTTGCCTTTGGAGGAAATCGCAAGGAGGGAACAAAGAGTGACAAATCGATTGTACATGGGAGCGGTTTCAGAGGAATTAATTATAATCTGTATGACCTTGCACCTCGTCTTCATCCGCACCTTGCCGTCATTGACGGATTCGAAGGTATGGAAGGAAATGGCCCAACCAAAGGAACTCCTGTTGACCACAGGGTCTGTGTAGTAAGTACCGACTGGCTTGCAGCTGATCGTGTGGCTGTTGAGTTGATGGGCATTGATTTTGCAATAATCGGCTATCTTAACTATTGTGCGCAAACCGGATTAGGCATAGCTGATTTAGGCAAGATTGAAATGGTCGGCGAAAGCATAAGCAAACATATAAAGCCTTACAAACTTCATGATAATATTGAAAAGCAGTTAATTTTGATGAAATCGTCTTTTTTAATTAGCATTTAGCTTGACAATAATCGTTCCCGAACGCGACACTTGTGTGAAAGTCAATGTCTGCAATACAATGCGGATAGTATATACTGTCTGATAAAAAGAAAAAGTGTCGCCTGGAGAATCTTTATATATTATTTACACGTTCTATACAGCATATCAAATATATGCCAATTGATTTATATTTCATAATTTTAAATAATGAATAATTATACGAAGCAGGCAATTAATTTAATTTATTAAAAATATGAAATTCATTATTCCATTTATTCAGATCGTTCTTCTGACTATAGTTTTTCCTGAACTGCAAGCTCAGAACAAGCAAGATAACAAACTGCATATTATTATTATAGGCGCTCATCCTGATGATGCTGATATGGCCGGTGGAACTGCGTATAAATGGGTCCAGATGGGATATGATGTTTTAATGGTTTCAGTTACCAATGGTGATGCCGGTCATCAATCAATAAAAGCTAAGGAACTTGCAAAAATCCGCCGTGAAGAAGCAAAGAAGGCAGGCGAGATAATTGGGGTCAGGTATATAACATTGAACAATCATGATGGACAGTTAATGCCGACTTATAAGAATAGGTTAAAGATCATAAAACTTATCCGTGAACAAAAGGCAGATATTGTTCTTTTTCCCCGACCATATGATTATCATCCCGATCACAGGTATACGAGCATTTTGGTGCTTGATGCAGCTTATATGGTAACAGTACCAACTATATTACCGAAAGTTCCTTACCTGAAAAAGAATCCTTTATTTCTTTATTTAAGCGATGATTTCATTCATCCCGAACCTTTTAAAGCAGACGTTTGCATTGATATCGATGATGTCATCGAAAAGAAAATGGATATGTATCATCAGCATAAGTCGCAGATGTATGAATGGCTGCCCTTTAACATGGGAATACTGGATCAGGTTCCGGCCTCAGATGCTGATCGAAGGGCATGGCTGGGAAATACCCGAAAAGGCGAATCGGACGCTACTCCATATCGCGATAAACTGATTAAACTCTATGGACAGGAAAAAGGTTCAAAAATCAACTATTGTGAAGCTTTTCAGGATTCCGGATATGGTACCAGACTGACCAGGGAAAACATCAGTTACTATTTTCCATTCTTAAAAACTAAATAAATAGCTCAGATTGTCAGTTAGCGTTTGCTGACCGAATGAAGGTCTGTCATCCCCTCCCCCCTTTCGACCTATTTTCAACTCTATTGAATCTCTGCAGATGTAATAATATAACTAAATCTTACTGTCAAGGATTCCCAAAATCTGTTCAAGATGCGCCAAATAAATTTTTGCATTTGGTTCAACTAAGGTTTAATTTTGATAATGAAATAAATAGAACTCAGATGACAAGTATTGTGCCAGGTTACGAATACGACATCTTCATCAGCTACCGCCAGAAGGATAATAAACACGACGGTTGGGTTACTGAGTTTGTCGATAATCTGAAGGGAGAACTCGAATCGACATTCAAAGAAGAGATCAGTGTATATTTTGATATTAACCCTCATGATGGACTGTTAGAGACACATGATGTAGATGCCTCCTTGAAAGAGAAACTAAAATGCCTTGTTTTTATCCCGATCATTTCTCAAACCTATTGCGACTCAAAAAGTTTTGCCTGGCAGCATGAGTTTTGTGCTTTTAATAAACTGGCAAAGGAAGATCAGTTTGGAAGAGATATCAGGCTTGCCAGTGGAAATGTGGCAAACAGAATACTGCCCGTTAAGATTCATGATCTTGATCCAGAGGATAAAAGACTTCTGGAAACCGAACTGGGAGGAGTTCTTCGCTGCATAGAATTCATTTATAAATCAGCCGGGGTTAACCGTCCTTTGCGGGCAAATGAAGATCATCCACATGATAATCTCAATAAAACTTACTATCGGGATCAGATAAACAAGGTGGCTAATGCCATTAAAGAGGTTATCACTGGGTTAAGAAATTTTGGCAAATCGATTTTATCAAACCCATTAAAAGAAAGCAATATCATAGAAACTAGTTTTGATAATTCACGCAAATCTATTGCCGTCCTGCCTTTTCAGGATATGAGTCCACAAAAAGATCAGGAGTACTTCTGCGATGGCATGGCAGAAGAAATTATTAATGCTCTGACACATGTTGAAAGCTTAAAAGTTATCGCCCGTACTTCTGCTTTTGCATTCAAAGATAAACATGAAGATATACGTGAAATTGGCAAGAAACTTGGTGTTGAGACATTGCTTGAGGGAAGTATTCGGAAGGATAGCAACCGCCTTCGTATAACAGCACAACTTATTAAAGTTGATGATGGCTCTCACCTCTGGTCGGATCGTTACGATCGTGAAATGAAAGATGTGTTTGCTATACAGGATGAAATATCGCTGGCAATCGTAGACAATCTGAAGGTAATGCTCTTGGGTAAAGAGAAGACAGCGATTCTGAAACGCCATACTGAAGATCTGGAAGCTTATATGTTCTATCTTAAGGGCAGACAATCACGCCAACGAAAAGACTTGGAAGGCTTTAATCACGCATTAGATTATCTTGAAAAATCTATTGCATTAGATCCAAAATTTGCTTTAGCTTATGCTGAAATTGCGTTTACCTATGTCCTAATGGCTTGGTTCTGTTATATAATAGTAAATGACGAACTTAGAGAAAAAATTGTTAATTACGCTAATAAAGCCTTAAAGTTGGATGAACATGCATCAGATGCATATATAGCCTTAGCTTTAACATGGGAACTTTTTGACCATGACCAAGTTAAAGCAGAAGAATTTGCAAGACAGGCTGTAAGCTTGAATCCTGGTAACAGTGAAGCTATCCAAGAATATGGATTTATACTTGGGCGAATGGGAAATTTTGAAACCGCTATAAAAAAAATGGAATCTACAATTGCTCTTGACCCACTTTCTGTACTGGCTCACAACGGATTAGGATACATATTTTTTTATCAAGGACATTTCAAGTCAGCAATTAAACAGATGCAAAATATACTTGCACTAGATCCAGCCTTCTTTCCAGCTAGCTTTATAATATCATTATCTTTAACCGAGATTGAAGATTACTCACATGCGTTACAGGAATTGAACAAATGTCCTCAATCATATCCATCAGTTATTGCACATCGCGGCTACTTATATGGAAAGATGAGAAGAAAAGAAGAAGCAATTAATGCTTTGGAAGAAATCAAGAGCAAGGTTAGCGAAGATCCATTATTGGAATTTTTAATAGCTGTGATTTATACAGGTATGGATGATAAGGACAATGCTTTCGACTGGTTACAAAGGTCTCAAGATAAGCATGGTTTTGTATATCGTGATAGAACTATCGGAGCTGATTTTAGAATTGCTAATCTTCGAAAGGACCCAAGATTTAGGGAGCTAATTTACTATTGAGTGAACAAATTATGAAATGGCTTGAGGAGCAGGGGATGCTTTAGAATTGACGGCCTTATAGTTCTGTTGCACTATATCTTCATATCCATGAAGTAAAAAAGGCTATTGCCAGTCAAAAAAATAATTAATCCGGTTAAATAAGATAGAGTGCAAGTCTAGCCAACCGACACCCTTTTTGACCTATTTTCGACCAGATTGAACAGCCGCAGATTTAATATATAACTTAAACTTTAAAAATCTAGATTCTCAAAATTTGTTTCAACCATGTTTCAACCGCTATAAAATTGAAAAGGAGTCAGATTGTTCTAACTCCTTGATTTTCATTGTGGGCGATGAGGGATTGGCTTTGCCGATCCTTTTAAGGGGCCCTAACAATACAAAAACCTTCGCTCCGCCAATGGCGGAGTCCTGTTTTTATTTTTCCTTCCTTCTGAAAGCAAGCTTTCATCGGTCGTAAAAATAAAACCGGCCACTTTCGTGACCGGTTTTAGGGTTGTGAGCGATGAGGGATTGGCTTTGCCGATCCTT
>JBGOZX010000161.1:0-9057 GCA_041480425.1 Bacteroidia bacterium | reverse complement strand
TTGTATTCCGCTTAATGTTCAATGAGAAAAATTTTGGCAGTAAATATCAGAAAAAAATTTATTTTTCCACCAGGTTCCAGTCAGGTGGATCAATACCAAGCAGATGCTTCACAAAAAAATCACGTCGCTTTCTTGCACCATATACACCACCATTACTGATATGTCTTGCACCAGGTACAAATACATATTCAAAATCCTTATTTGCCTTTATTAATGCATTTACCAACTGCTCTGTAGAGGCAGGATCAACATTATCATCCATCTCCCCGTTTATGAGTAGCAGCTTACCTTTAAGCCTCCAGGCATTGTCCACATTCGACGACTGGGCATACTCTTCACCAACAGGCCAGCCCATCCATTGTTCATTCCACCACATCTTATCCATTCGATTATCATGGCATCCGCACGAAGCAACAGCAACTTTATAAAAATCGGGATGGAAAAGTACTGCACCTGCTGCATTTTGCCCGCCTGCTGATCCGCCATAAATTCCAACCCTTTCAAGGTCCATATATCGGTATTTCTCTCCTGCCGATTTCATCCATAATATCCTGTCTGGGAATCCTGCGTCTTTAAGGTTCTTCCAGCACACATCATGAAAAGCTTTTGAACGGTTTGATGTTCCCATACCATCAATTTTAACAACAATGAAACCGAGTTCCGCAAGTTGGTGCATGCCATTGATTATCGGCCGGAAACTCTTTGGGACAAAACTGCTATGAGGTCCGGCATATATTTCTTCTATCACAGGATAATTCCTGGAAGGATCAAAATTGACTGGTCTGATTATTATTCCCCAGATATCAGTCACTCCATCCCTGCCCTTTGCAACAAATACTTCAGGAAGCCTGATCCCTGTTTCAAGAAGCTTCGAAATATCAGCTTTTTCAACGACCATTATCTGGGATCCATCATCGGCTTTGCGTAGTACCGAAACCGGAGGAGAATCAACCCTTGACCACGTGTCGACAAAGAATTTCTTGTCAGGGGAGAAACTGGCTTCATGGGTGCCATCACCTTCGGTAAGCCGCATAAGCCCTGTTCCGTCAAAATTAATGCGGTAATAATGAATAAAATAGGGATCTCCAGGCTCCTTCCCGCTGGCCTGAAAAACTATCTGTCTGTTCTTTTCGTCAACAAAACTAACATCTCTTACCACCCAGTTTCCATTTGTAATTTGGTTCTTGACCTTTCCAGTAACTAAATTGTACAGATACAAATGGTTCCATCCATCTCGTTCTGATGCCCATATTATCTCATTCGACTCCTCAGCATCATACCTGTACATCTTACCGCTATAGTCGATAAAAGTCGGTGATGTTTCGTTGATAATAACTTTTGAGTCACCTGTTTCCGAATCGACTTTGATTACCTGGTAAACCTGGTGACCACGTTTATTATATTCATATGTAAAAAAGCTGTTATCCTTGCTCCATTTAATATCATTAATGGAATACTGGTTGGGTATCAGGGTGTCATCAACTTTAATATGCTTTTTTGAGTCAACATCAAATAACTGGGGATATTTTTGTGGTATTGCATCACCCGGTTTCTGGTACTCATAAGAATAATGTTTTGGCTGCAGCTGGTCTTCAGGAGAGGATTCAATATAATATATAATATGCTTTTCTGCAGGTTTTACCCTGTACGCAACAAGTCTCTTTGAATCCGGCGACCATTTGATATATGATGAATAATATTCTCCTAATGCCCCGTCAATACTGAGCTGATATTCCTTTTTATCATTATTTGATCTGATGTATACATTGAAATTTTTTATATATGCTGTCCACTTCTTGTCAGGTGAATCAACCGGATTGTTTGCAAGTTCATCCCTGAACCCCCAGTCCCAACCACCTTGTCTGCGACGTTCTGTAACCTTTTCCCTTTTAAGGATTTTATAATCTTTTAGATTACAGATCCAATTATAATTATCATAAACAAATGCAAAGCTCCCCAGCTTTTCAGAAAAGATGATATTACTTATTGGTAATTTTCCGGCTTTAATTTTTTGCCCGGTAGCAGTTTCAAATGCAGAAACAAATTTTTCCTTATTGAAAGCCTGCTTTTTGGTAAGATTTACTGCGTTAACTATCAGGTATTCTGTGCCATTTGGGGTAAAATTCTCATAAAAAAAATTGCCGGTATTACCTATCCATTCAGGTCTTACATTTCCATTATAAACTTTATCTGAGGTGGTTTTAACCAGATCATCAGCTCTTTGATAAACATCAGGTGACATCTGTGACCTGGAAAAGGTGGTGGAAAAAAGTAAGATCACTATAATACTGATTATCAGCTTCTCATTTTTCATTTCAAGAGGAGTTTAATTGTAAAAAGATCCGGATAAATTTAATAGAATTTGAACTCAACCGGCATACTTTCAAAATATTATTTAATAGATTTGTCTATGCATCAAATCAAGTGATATGACAATTGCAGATTACCTTGCAAATCAATTATTTAATATTGGCGTACGATATGTATTCGGCATCCCTGGCGGTCCGTCTATCCCTTACATGGAAGCTTTCAGATCTGCCGGGATTGAATTTATACTAACCTCAAACGAAGCTTCAGCAGGTATAATGGCTGACGTTTCGGCAAGATTAAAAGGTATCCCGGGAGTATGTCATTCTACATTTGGTCCGGGGGCAACCAATATTGCAACTGGTGCAGGAGGCGCCCTTCTTGACAGATCCCCAGTTATTATCATGACAAGCGAAATGGATGATAGCATGATCAACCGGACTGCACAAATGAACATTGACCATCAGAGGCTATTCGGACCATTGACTAAAGCAACCTTCAGGATGACACCTGGCAACGCAGTTGAAGTTATTAACACTGCTGTAAAACTCTGCAAAGTTGAATACCCGGGTCCGGTTCATATCGGTTTACCATCAGACATTGCCAATATCGAGATTGAAGTGACCCAGATACCTGAGGTAATAAAAGAACCGAGAAGTTCCGGAAATGATATTAGCAGGATAATCTCCCTGCTTGAGAATTCCCGCAGACCTCTGATTGCAATAGGGCTTACGGCTGTACGGTCAGGAATCGCTTCTGAACTGTTCACATTCCTTGATACATATAAAATCCCGGTTGTGATAACTCCAATGGCCAAGGGATTGATACCTGAGGACCATCCCTGTTATACCGGAGTCTTGTTCCATGCATTAAGCGATTATCTTGAGGATATCTATGAAAAGACTGACCTTGTTATTGGTCTGGGGTACGATCCGGTTGAATATAACTACGAATCATGGATTCCCGATGTGCCTTTGGTTCATTTCGATACAAAAGAAATGGATTTGCCAGCAACAGGAATAACAGAACAATTTATAGGACAACCTGAAGAATGGTTCAGCATTCTTAAAAAGCTTAATGCAGGTTCTCTGATTTTTGAGTCGGCTGTTATCAGAACAGTACGTGATGAAATGGCTTCTGTCTTTAACGGCTTTACAAACCACTTTGGTCCCGTAACTGTCCTGAAGGTTCTGCAGGAAGAGTTGCCTGTGGATGCTATTTTGACCGCCGATGTAGGTTCCCACCTTCATCTAGTTGGTCAATACTGGAAAACCGGAGGTAAACAGAATATGATTATGACAAACGGTTGGTCAGGTATGGGCTTCGGCATTCCGGCTGCCTTAGCTGCTCAATTAATCAATCCTGAAGCAACTGTCGTATGCATTACTGGTGATGGCGGATTTCTTATGATGGCCGGGGAAATAATAACGGCACGAAGATACAACCTGCCTGTTATTATTGTTGTTCTTTCTGACGGGGAGCTTAATCTTATCCTGTTAAAACAGTCATGGCAAAACCTGTCGCCCTATGGGACAGTGCTTTACTCAGGTGATTTATTTGGTGCTGATACCTTCCTCGGGATTAAGATCCTGACCGCTGATACTGAGGAGAGAATGAGGAACGCAGTTTATCAGGCACTTTCGCTTGACGAACCGGTAATTATCAATGCTCAGATTGATCCTGAGGATTATAAGTGGCTGGTTGTAAGGAGATAGACCTAGCCTTTCTTCTCTTTTTTGGGCTTCGTCACTTTTACTTCCTTCTTCTCGCTGGCTGCTTTTGTAGTTTTAGGTTCTTTTCTTTCTTTTGAAGCTTTTATATCCTTTACTTCTTTGGCAACTTTAGATGCTTTGGTCTCCTTAACAGGTTTTGTCTCCTTAACCTCTTTAGCGGCTTTAACCTCTTTAGCAGCTTTAACTCCTTTCACAGGTTTAACTCCTTTCACAGGTTTAACCTCTTTTACAGGTTTAACCTCTTTTACAGTTTTAACCTCTTTTACCTCAATTATTTCTTTGACCTCCTGAACTTCTTTTTTCCCCTTCAGGGGCTTTTTATCTTTTAATTCTTTTTCTTTAACAACTTTAATGGGTTTAATTTCAGGTTTATCAGTTTTTTTTCTTCGGCGTCTTACACCATAAGTACCAAGAATTATTTTACCTCTTCTTGTTTTTTTATCACCTTTTCCCATAACAATTGGTTTAGATTATTATACTGATTCTTTTTTAAAAATCAGGCAAAGTTAATAATATTCTTTATTTTAAATTGATATTTTCAACCAATCATTAAACAAACTGTATCTTTAAAAATTGTAACCAAACATAGTTTTAAATAGGATTAATAATCTGTTTAACTTGTTAAAAAGATAAAGGGGCAAACGAAGAACCGGAGCGAAGCGGAGCTCGACGCAGTCAAAATCAATTAAATAATGTTTATTATTCACGATATAATTTTTGAAATTAATAAACCTTGTACAAGCCAGATGAGAAGGAACGACAGAGAAATATCTGATATTAAGGAGATTGAATCAATCATTTCGCGCGCTGATGTTTGCAGGGTTGCTTTGGCAGACAATAATATACCTTATATTGTAACAATGAATTTCGGATATTCAGGGGGAGCTGATAAAAAGCTGTTTTTCCATTGTGCAAAGGAAGGCAGAAAACTGGATATGATCAGAAAGAACAACTACGTCTGTTTTGAGTTTGATACTGATCATGACCTGTATGGTGGAAAAAAAGCTTGTGATTATAGTATGAAATACAGCAGTGTTGTTGGTTGGGGTCATATTTTTATTCTGACCGGAGATGAAGAAAAAAGAGAAGGATTAAATTACATTATGAAGCATTATACTAACAGAACTGATTTCAGTTATAATCCAAAAGTTTTTGACAAAACGGTTATTTTAGGGCTGAATATAAAAGAAATGACCGGAAAGCAAGGCTGATTTCAAACCATTCCCTTAATCTGTCTGTTTGTAGTTTCTAAATATACGCCTTGTCAGCCAGAGTATAATTCCTTCCGGGACTAACATTCCGAAACTGAAAAACAGGTTGGTGAGTATCCCAGGTACAATAACCTTCTTCCCTCTGAGCATGCCTTCTATTCCTATCCGGGCTACCTCTTCCGGGTAAAGTGCTGATTTCCGGGAAAACCATCCATTCCGTCCAATCCTGTCAAGGACAATTTTGTTGGTTCTGACAGCTGACGGGACTATTACACATGTATGGAGCGAGGTTCCATTTAATTCTGATTCAAGTGCTCTGGTGAAATAGTAAATGTATGATTTTGAAGCAAGATAAATACTTTTATAAGCGGTCGGAACATAACACCCAAAACTACTGATATTCAAAAGATAAGATTCCTTGTGGGTTTTAAGCTCAGGTGTGAAATAAAAAGTCATCAAAGTCAACGCCCTGATATTCAACAAAATCATGTAATCAATCTGCTTTTTGGAATAACTTTCAATCGGGCCTTCAAAGCCAATTCCGGCATTATTAACAAGTATATTTAGCCTGCATTGCATACTTTTTACAAATTCAAATAACAATTGTGGTCCAATCTCATCTGTCAAATCGACCTCATAATGTAAAGCTCGTATCTTATAATTGTTTTCAAGGTCTACGCAATATTCGGACAAACCCTGATCTGGAAGGGAATGTAAAATAAGGTTGTGATTTCGGGAAGCAAGTTCCCTGGCAATAGCCCTTCCGATACCACTGCTTGCACCAGTGACAAGTGCAAAAGTTCTTTTATCCATTTCCATTCCCTTTTAAATTTAACCATTGGATGGTTTTAAGAACCCCTTCACTAAAAGGAGTTATTTTGTAACCAAGCTCTTTTACCGCTTTTTCGCTCGACATTATCCAGTCATTCATATATTTATCCAGCCAGTCCCGCGTTATAAAAGGAGGAATCCCGGCAAGTTTTGTGAACAGAGTTATTAATGTGATGGTCATTTTAAGAAAGGTAAAAGATAACTGAAAAACTCTTCTTTTCCGGCCAGCTGTTTCTTCAATAATCCCAAAAAGCTCCTGGAAAGAGAGATTCTCCCCACCAAGGATATAACGCTCACCCTTCCTCCCTGACCGGGCAGCAAGGATATGACCTTCAACGACATCGTCGACGTAAACATAATTACCGATCGATTCTCCGTTGCCTGGCATGATCCTCCATAAACCTGACATATACAATTTAATTAATTTAGTCAATGAGTTGCTCTTTGAAAGCTTACCAGGACCATAGACCCTTGTCGGATTAACGATAACAACATGCAGGCCTTTCTGACTATATTCAACAGCAATTTTTTCAGCTTCAGCTTTAGTCTTTTCATATAATGTATGATATTCAGGATTCAGATTCGTCAATTCATTCACAGATTTGCCATCATGCGAAAAACTCATCGTACCAGCAGTGGAGGTAAGAACTACTTTTTTGATGTTACTCTTAATTGCTGATTCAAGGACATTTATCGTCCCCGTTACATTAGTCCTGTAAGCCATTGAAGGATCTTTCGACCATGGTTTTGTGAAAGCAGCCATGTGGAACACCCAATCACAATCTGTCATTCCTTTTCTCAATGCTTCCTTATCAAAAAGATCACCCCTGATAAACGTAACTTTATCGAAGTTAAATGCCCCCGCTTTGGTTGGATCACGTAAAAGAAGGATGACCTCATGCTTTTGAGCAAAAAGCTTTTCTGTTAACCTGGTGCCAATAAATCCTGTTCCTCCTGTTATAAAAATTCTCATTACTTTGATTTACTTAATCGAAAATGAAGTTCAGGATTATGAAATACCGAAGAGATTTCTGTCAGAATTGCCATACAGGCATGGATCAGAAAAGCCGGATAGAATGAACCAGTAAAATGACTGAGAAGACAGAAGATCACGCCGACTGGAATAGCGCCGATCGTCACAAGTTTTCCTTTCGGGAGGTGAACTAATGAATATAGCAATATATTTATAACTAATGCCGGCCAGAATCCAAATGCTCCATAACAGAGGAACCATAGAATCCCCCTGAAAAAAAACTCATATCCAAGAATGTAAAAAAGCCAGCCTAGTACTGAAAGGAATAAATGACAGGGGTACCAGTTTTTAATCCTTAACTCCGGAGATA
Organism: Bacteroidia bacterium; assembly: GCA_041480425.1. Taxonomy (GTDB): domain Bacteria; phylum Bacteroidota; class Bacteroidia; order Bacteroidales; family VadinHA17; genus LD21. The sequence goes on along the minus strand of JBGOZX010000161.1, from coordinate 1,632 downwards.
TGCCCTGGATTTTCTGGCTTTTTGACGAAAAAAAAGAAATAAGCGCTGTTATTGCGGTTAATGGAATTAACAGATACCATAATTGGATTGTCCGTCCGACCGTAAATCCGATCTTCAAAGGTAATATATTGATTATCAAGACAAAAATAACAAACGGTGAAATTCCTGTAAATAAAATACCGGCAAGCTTATCCGAAACAAATTCAAGGCTTTCCCCTGAAATAGAAGGATTTATAAATCGTATAATAAGATTCAGAAAAACTTTTCGTTTGGTAGTGTAATAGTACAGATAAAACAGGAAGAGAACCGATAAAATTGCAATAAAAGCCAAAACTTCTTCTTTTAAAAATTTATCTTCCATAAAAAACTATCCATGTTGCGGAAGATTTTAAAGACTAATCTACTAATATATAAAAAAGTCATTGATTTTCAAAAGCTATCCTTAAAAAAGAGTAAATTGCAGTACCATAACAAAACCCTCAATATGCAAACGTTAAACGACCTTAGGTTGGCTGTACTTATAGATGCCGATAATATACCATACAGTAACGTCAAAGGAATGCTCGAGGAGATAGCAAAATATGGTACTCCCACATTTAAAAGAATTTACGGCGACTGGACAAAACCTACCGTAGCGGGCTGGAAATCGGTCCTTCTTGAAAATGCAATAACTCCGGTCCAGCAATACAGCTATACAAAAGGCAAAAATGCAACCGACTCAGCAATGATAATAGACGCTATGGATATTCTTTACTCGGGCAAGGTTGATGGATTTTGCCTGGTGTCAAGCGACAGTGATTTTACCCGTCTGGCTACCAGGTTAAGGGAGGCCGGTATGAAAGTAATAGGAATAGGAGAGCGCAAAACGCCTTCTCCTTTTATAGTCGCTTGTGATAAGTTCATTTATATTGAAATTATCAATTCATCAAACGCAGTGACTGAATCCCTTATTATAAAGAAAAAAAGCGGGAAGCCGGCTAAATCAAAACTAAAAACAGAAGAGAATGATCCTCAGCTTCAGATCAAGAGGGCTAAACGATTGATTGCCTACTCAATTACTGACCTTGCCGATGAGAACGGTTGGGCATACCTGGGAGATGTCGGAAATCTTATCCTGAAAAAGCAACCAGATTTTGATCCGAGAAATTTCGGCTTTGCAAAACTCACACCACTTATCAGATCTCTCGATTTTGAGATTGATGAAAGAGAATCGGGACAAACCGGGATAAGGCATATTTATATCAGGAACAGGAAGTAGGTTATTGGGTTATTGGATTATTTCTACCTTACAAGAATCCTCATATAACATAGAAAACCGAAGCCATCTCCCCTTTACTTGGACAGCTTAATAACTTAATAACCTAATAACTTAATAACTTATTGTATGAATATTGGATGGAAATTAAAGTAACTGAACAATTTTTAGTCATAGCTGTTATTCTTTTTAACATAATATAGAATAGGGTTGGTTTACTATTAGAATATGGCAGCTAAAATAAATATTAGATTAAAAAGTTATTAAAATCCAATATATTATGATGTTTTATTTTTAGATTTCAAAAAAAAACATGACCTTTGTTCCTGTTTTAAATACTTTAATAATTGAATTATGAACATTTACGTAGGAAGTCT
>JBGOZX010000160.1:0-9136 GCA_041480425.1 Bacteroidia bacterium | reverse complement strand
TGGCTGACAAGATGGTTGAATTAAACTATGTTGAAAGCATTTCTCATGTAACAGTAAGAAGCATGTTAAAAAAAACGAGCTTAAGCCTTGGAAAGTAAAAGGATGGGTAATCCCTCCGGAGCAAAGTAGTGAGTTTGTTGCTAATATGGAACGTGTGCTGGATGTTTATAAAAGACCCTACGACAAAGACTATCCGGTAGTTTGTATGGATGAATCACCTAAGCAATTAATAGAAGAAGCACGACTCTCAATTTCTATGAAGCCAGGCCAGGAAGCAAGAGAAGATTATGAATATGTGAGGAATGGCGTAATAAATATATTCATGGCAAATGAACCGTTAAAAGGGAAGCGTTTTGTGGAAGTTACAGAATTTAAAACCAGGAAAGATTGGGCAATGTTTATAAAAGTAATTGCAGATGAGCTGTATCCTAAAGCAAAACGGATAACATTAGTAATGGATAACTATAATACGCATACGGCATCGGCTTTCTATGAAACATTCAGACCAAAAGAAGCAAAAAGACTATGGGATAGATTTGAATTTGTATTTACCCCAAAACATGGTAGTTGGCTAAATATGGCTGAGATAGAACTACACGTATTAAATGGACAATGTTTGAACAGGCATATATCCACAATGGAAATAATAAAAGAAGAAGTTGATGCTTGGAAAACTCATCGGAATAACAAAAACAGTAAAATAAATTGGCAGTTCACAAACAAGGAGGCAAGAGTCAAATTGAAAAAACTGTATCCGTCAATTTGTAATTAACATAACACTAGTATGAAGAATGTAAATAGAAAGTTGACAGGAATCTTAATGTTGACTTCAATTCTATGCCTTCAATCATGCGAAAAGAAACAAGTACCTGTCATAACGACCTCTGAAATAACTAATATTAAATCAAAAACGGCTACAGGTGGAGGTATAAATACAGGCGAAGGGTCTTCCACGATAGCTGTCAGAGGTATTTCTTGGAGTACCAAAATCAACCCAACTATAAATGATAACAAAACATCAGATGGTTTGGGAATAGGTACTTTCCAGAGCCTGTTAACTGGATTAATACCTGGCACAACTTATTATCTGAGGGCGTATGCTACAAATAGTGCTGGAACAACTTATGGCAACGAAATATCATTTACTACAATTCTGGCAGATGCATCAGGGAATGTTTATGAAAGACTTGTAATCGGTGAGCAGATTTGGATGGACAGGAACCTCAGTACTACCAAGTATTCAAATGGTGATGCTATAACTTCAGGAGTTTATGTACAACAGGGAAGTGCAAACAATGCAGAAGTCTATGGACAACTTTCTAATTGGGCCGTAACGGTTGATAGTAGAAATGTTTGTCCAACTGGCTGGCATGTCCCGTCAGAAACTGAGTGGAATGTACTTCTCTCGCAAGTTTCTACTCATGCTGAACTTAAAGAATCAGGATATACTCACTGGTTTGCACCAAATACAGGCGCAACAAATTCAATAGGGTTTACTGCTTTACCAGGTGGTTATTATAGCGGATCAGTAACTACGGGTATTCAAGCAATCGCATCATTCTGGTTCAGGGACGAAGCAAATGCGACTATGGGAAAAGGCTTTAAATTATATTATAACAATGATCCAGATACTGGGGATTTAGTTTATTCTGAAAAATACACTGCTTTTTCAGTCCGCTGCCTCAAAGATTAGGTCTTCATTGAAACAAGCATATATAAGGGAAGTCATATCATTGATTTAGGGCTACCAATTCTAAAAGGAAAACCAAACCGTTGATACCTGTGGTCTGCTGTAAGCATTCTTAACCACCTTGGAAAGTAAAAAGCAATTGATCTTTTTCTTAAGCGAGGGATAAGTATGACTTTTTTTACCTGACGCGTCAACCACGTGTCTACCACGTATGGGCATAATAGGTCGAAGTGATAGTTTGGTATCACTTTTTGCATATGCCCTTATAACACTCTATATACAAGACACGTGTCAGGATTTCAAAAAAGCGGAAATTATAGGGAAATGTGAAACAAAATTGACTTGGGCTATTTGCTGGTGTAACTTTGATTACACAGAAGGTTTACTATAGGAACCGCTATCCAAAAAGGAGGACTTTTATATGATTAAAGAAAATATTCTTCGTCGCATTCTTTATACAGGAGTCGGGCTTGTTATACTGGTAACTGTACTATTGACTTTTATCGTAATCCCATGTGTCATTCTTGACAAGTCACCTGATGCAACGCCGGGAAATGCGGTATTTGGAATTTTGGTGGTGGTTATCCTGCATCTGCTGATTCTTTATGCATTTAGGGAAGCAATTATTGTTAATAAACGGAATGGTCATCTGGGAAATATAGTTTTTATTGTATCGGGAACAGGTCTATTGTTACTTGGGCTTTTAGTAATGGATGGTGCTTTTGCATATTTAGGAAATATCCATATGTATTTAGCATCAATTTCAATGTTTATTTGCGTCGGTTGCGACTTTTTTGCAGCTGTTATAGCTTTCACAGCACTTTTTTTACAACCCAAAAAGGTGGTTGCAAAGTAAATCATTGATAACAATAACTTATTATCAGCCTTCGGAAATCTGCTCCGGGGGCTTTTTATAAAATAAATTTGACTTTGGCTATTTACAGGATTAACTTTGAGTATTCATTATTATTTTGGATTAATCCTAAAAAAAAACTTATGACAACACAAAACAAAAATTCTCAATTACTGAAAGTTGCATTGATACTCTTTGCAGTAGTGACCTTGGTGTACGGCTTTATTTATTTATTTATTCCTGAAATATATGTAAAATCAACAGGTAGTGAACCTATACCTCCAGCCTGGATTCGATGGTCTGGAGGAATACTAATTTCCCTTGGAATTGGTGCAATTATGATTTTTCGCAATCCTAAGAAACAAGGTATTTTTATAATGATGTCGGCCATAGGAACCCTCATTGTTGGTTTAACAAATTTGTATGAGGTATTTTTTGAAAGTGTAGGTAATATTTGGTACGCCTTACCTCCTGCAATTGTGAATTTAATTCTCTCTGCCCTTTTATGGATAAGCTTGAAACAGGCAAAAGCTATACTCTGGGATGAAGTGGAGTAATTTATACAGATTCTAAGCAATTTCCGGCCCCGGCACTTTTTAGATTTGAAAAAAGATATTACGGCGATCATCAAGCCAAGTATGCAGCGAGGCCCCTGGTAGCAATATCAAGGGTTTTGCTATTTAAATAAATTTGACTTCTGCTTAAGTAAGGTGTAATTTTGATTAGGATATTGAAAAAACTGGTCGGTAAACCAACTTTAAAGGAGAACAGAGTAAACTATAAGTTTGATAAAACTAAACAAAAAAAAGGAGGCCTTATGGAAACAAAAAATTGTTATTTCAACTCAAATCGGCGGAAATTTCTAACCAGACATTTACCTGCCGGGGCTCTGATGTGTCTGGGATGCAAAAGCTTATTATCTGCTCCAGTTGCTTTAATGAATCCTAAAGAGTTAATCCAAAATCCAAAATATTTGATGAACTCAGGAATGACTATTGAAGATGTCTTTAAGTTTACCTACAATTATTGCGTACCTCTTTTTAAAAACATGCAAAAGAAAATGGGCAGTGATAAGCTCATCGAATTACTAAAAGAAGCATCATCTGAAAATGGGTCTGAATTAATTAAGTCTTTCACTAAAGGTGTACCGGGTAATATGAAAGCTTTTGCTGATTTTGTGAAAAACTGGCTCTCCACACCACCTTATGATAAAGCTTTGGCGTATGAAATAACGGTGGAGTCAGACAATGTATTTGAAGTGAAGTTCACTGAATGTCTCGTAGCCAAACTCTACAGGGAAATGAATGCGGCGGATATAGGATATGCCATTGAGTGTGCTGGCTCTGATAAAATTGCTAAAGCATTTAATCCCAAGATGGGAGCAAAAAGTATTAAAAACCTTATGAAGGGAGATGATGTTTGCATAGAACACTACTTTCTGAATGCATGATTTAACATGTTCGGTTGTGCCCTTTATTAAGGTGTTCGGGTTGCTCTCTGAATCATCCATCCGTCCAAATCATATAGAAAATGGATGGATTTTTATATCCGCATTTAGCATCATTTTTCGTTACAGGGGTAAGGAAACTATGCAAAGCTGAACTCTGGTACTCCTGAAACGTTTTCCTGTACCCCTACCACAACTTTTGGTACCCCCTGCCACAGCTTTAGCCTGGTGGTAAGCTGACTTGGTTGAGGGTATTATACAGAATGTTTTAAAAGGGATAGCAAGTGATATCGCAATGAAAAAACTTGAAAAAAAGATAATATAGGAATAAAATCAAAACAGATTACCTTGACTCTTTTATAATAGCATTCCCATTCTGTGGGCATTATGCCAAGAAATAGACAATAATTTCAGGTAATACATTTTTTGAAAGAGTGCAAGTCTAACCAACCGACACCCATTCTACCCTATTTTCGACCAGATTGAACAGCCGTAGATTTAATACATAACTTAAACTAAGAATAAGACCAAGTGATAAAAATTATAATTAACTTTGTAATAGCGGATGTAAGCAGAGAGGAGTAATTTTCGAGACGTGTATAAATTGATCTTCTGTATATAGTTGATTATAAGCGTTATAGAAAAATAGTTCGAGCCCCAGCTGGATCACAACTAGAAGCTCGGAAGTTCATACCGGGTTTTTTATTTCTAAAAATTATATCGGTTTCGAGGGGCGAGAAGTTTATCCCGATAGCCTGAATGGAATGAAGGTTATCGGGAAGCCCCAGCTGGATCACAATTACAAATTGAAAGCCATTGTAGTACAATAAATTACAATGGCTTTTTTTATTTTACGTACGCATTTACATACGGTTTTATCTATAAACCTCCTTAAGATATGACTAATTAAATCGCTGTTTTCTATTGTCAAACTTAAGTATCAAAAATCATGAACCAACTAGCATTATATCAACATTATAAGCAACAAGAAGAGCAACTTTTTATTTTGGAAGATAGCCCCTACCCTAATGAGCTCGAAAATTTAAAACAAACGAGGATAAATGAGTTAATTCAGGCTTTTATTTCTGCTCAAGATGTCAGAGAATCATCAAAAAATACTTACCGCAGGACATTAAAACAGTATTTCTCTTGGATCGATCGTAAAGGATATGACCTTTCTCTTGTTTTAAGACATCAGGTTATAGAATACAAAACCGATCTTCTGAATTCTGGTCTATCAGCCCTAACAGTCGGCAGTTACATCTCATCTGTACGACGTTTTTATGAATGGTGCGAATCCGTAAAAATTTATTTTAATGTCGCCAAAGGTGTAAAAAGCCCAAAACGACAAAACAAGTTCAGGAGACAAGGATTAACCCCGGAACAGTCGCAAAAGCTATTATCTTACTTTCAGGATAAATCAGTCAGGGACTTTGCAATCATAAATCTACTTCTGAGGACTGGAGTACGGACAATAGAACTGATAAGAGCAGATGTCTCAGATATTACTCTCAGGTCTGGACAGCGTGTATTAAACGTGAAGGGAAAGGGCAAAGATGAGAAGGATGATTTTGTTTGTCTTACTGAGAAAACTTATCAGGCTATTCGTCAATATCTTCAATCAAGGGGAAAGGTCAAGACAAGCGATCCTCAGTTTATAAGTGAATCAAATAACAGCAAAGGACAGAGGTTGAGTACTAAGACAATCAGTTTTACTGCAAAAGAAGGACTTCGATCCCGAAAATCCCGCACCTAATAAAAATGAAACTGTATTTTCTCGAGAATAATTCATTAAATGATTTTGTTCAGAATCAATATTCTTTCTAATCTTCTTTATTCTTGATTTATCAGATCATCCATAAAAATTGCAAAAGTAAATTCATGGAACCACTCACCAGCAGATATGACTTTCTGAATATCTTCGACAGTTATAAATACATCCATACCTGATTTCGGGTGGGTAATACGATTACGCATTTTAATTGATTCATTAAAATCATTATACTTTGAGTCAGAAAGGTATTTTTTGTAAATGTTAAGCTTCTTATAGAGTCCGCAATATATTTTGTATGTAAAAAGCACCATGCTCCTGAGATCATAGAATTTTTGTCTTTTCTTTATGCTCCCATCGTCTTTAAGTTCAACGGAAATTTCCGAAAGCACAATTATTTGTTCTGGGGTTAAGTCAATGTTCTTTTCCTTATATCGTTCCAATAGAATTTGTCGTGTTCTATAGGTTATCCCTTCTAACATACTAAAAAATGATCGCACATAAGTCCTGTTAGATTCGTTACCTTGGGTTTTGTCTATTAATGGAAGTAACCTGACTTGCTCATTATGAAATGATCCCCATAGCCAACCGAGTTCAAAATCTTTTTGATAGTATTCCATCTTTGTTGATTAATTTGTAGTCAAAGGTGTCAAACGGCGAATGGCACTATGCATAACTTAATAGGGTTTTATACACGGTCTTATAACAGTTTAACCATTAAAGGTATGAAAAGGGTTGTATCCGATACAAATAAGAATCAGACTGAACTTCCATAATGTGATCTTTATTGAAGTAAAAAAATCCGTTGTACTTATGTACGGGGTCTCGTTGCATTGTCGGAAGGATTTCCGATGTACTGAATATTTTAATCGAAATTATTAAAGCATCTATTTCAAAGCAAAAATCGTGGCGAACTTATTTTCTTTATTTTCGGTGTTGAACTAAATCCCGCTTCGCGGTCTGGCCTGTCCGCTAATTTACATTTTTAAGTAATTTAAGACCTGTTATCATACATTAAATCATAGTATCATGAAAAAAAAGAAGTGAACCCACGATCGTCCAAAAAGCCATCCTAACGGTTAGTGGCTTTGAGACTGTTTTTAAAACACTTAAGCAGCAGGTTATCCTCAGGGGTCAAAGCCAGAGTACCCTCGATAATTACATCCGCAGGATCGCTCTTATCAGCCTGCACTTCGACCGCCTTCCCGAACAAATCTCCGATGATGAGCTGAATGAATACCTCACCTCCCTGGCAATCGATAAGAGATCCCTTTCACGCAGCAGTTTCAAACACATGGTTTATGGACTTCGTTATTATTTCCGTCTCATAGGGGAGAATAAGAGAGCAATTAATTTGCCATCACTGAAAAGAGAAGCCACCCTGCCGGTGATACTTAACCGCAGCGAACTGAAAGCATTGTTCAGGGCGCCCAGACTGCTGAAACACCGCATTATACTGACACTGATCTATTCTGCCGGACTGCGCAGACAGGAGGCTATTAACCTGAAAATAGTTGATATCGATTTTGAGCGCAAGACCATTCATATCCGTCAAAGCAAATATTTAAAGGACCGGATGGTTCCTCTCTCCGACCTTATCGCCCGCGGATTGAGAAAATACCTTAAAGCGGAAAAACCAAACGTATATCTTTTCAATGGCAGGGAGCCTGACGGGCGTTACAGCCTCGAAGCTATCAATTGGGTCATGCATGAAGCCTTGAAAAATGCCGGAATCAAAAAGGCTGTCAATCTTCATTCCCTGCGTCATAGCTATGCAACACATCTTCTCGAGGATGGAGTAAACATTGTAACCGTTAAGGAACTCCTTGGTCATTCTGAAGTAGCAACAACCATGATCTACCTGCATGTGGCCCGTTGCCAGATTGTCCAGGCGCACAGCCCTCTCGATACCCTGTACAAAGATGCCTTATGAGCCGCCCTGAGCATGAAGTAGCGGATATTATCAGGAGGTTCGGTGAGGATTTTATCAGCAAACACGGTCCGAACAGATACCAGCTCCGCGTTCTGAGAGCCTTATCCATGTGCCGCACCGCAGCCCTGGGCGGTCATAAGTATCGTTGGGACCATTGTGGCCAGGAACATATCAGCTATAACAGCTGCCGGAACCGTCACTGTCCCAAATGCCAGGGGACAAAACAGGCTTTCTGGGTTGAAGACCGGCTTAAGAATGCATACCCTGTTAAACATTACCATTTGGTTTTTACCCTGCCTGAAGTTCTGAACGACATCTGCCTCTGTGATACCAGATGGTTCTATAATCATCTCTTCACATCTGTATGGGACACATTGCAATCATTTGGTTACAGTCATTACGCGGCGGAAAGCGGTGCGATCTGCATATTGCATACCTGGGGACAGAACCTCAGCCTTCATCCTCATGTCCATTGTATAGTTCCTGCTCTTGGCTATACCGTTAAGGGCAGTATGAGGCAGCTCGGCAAGGCAGGCAAATACCTTTACCCGGTTACCAGACTGAGCCTTAAGTTCAGGGGAAGGTTCATGGCCGGGGTGAAAAAGCATCTTGCTGGTCAGGGTCTCCTGTCTGAATATCTCAGCCATATTAAAATAGCCTGGGACAAACGGTGGGTTGTTTACTGCGAGCCCTCCCTTGGCAAACCTGAACATGTTGTTGGATATCTCGGTCAGTATACGCACCGTGTGGCAATCACCAATCATCGTATTGTTGAAGTAGGAGAACATGAAGTATTATTCAGTCTTAAAGACTACAGTGATCAGGGAAAGCAAAAAGTAACAAGTCTTAGCGGTGAAGAGTTCCTGAGGCGTTTTTGCATGCACATACTCCCGTCAGGGTTCGTTAAAATACGCCACTACGGAATATACAGTTCACGGTTCCGCAATACCATCATGAAAGATAAAAGCAGGATGGTTATACAACAGGTGGAAACCGCGGTTGAACGGATAAATCGTCTTACTGGTGTTGATGTAACCCATTGTCCCCGGTGCAGGAAAGGACAACTCATTCTTGTTGATGTCATTCCCAGAAGCCGTTCTCCGACTCTTTTGGGTTTAAATTCTTTCAGCTTGCAGGGATAAAAGCCTTGTTCATTTGTCTGCTATTACCGGTCAAAACCGGAATTGTATTGGCTTTTTCTTAAAAATCAACTGTAGATCCGGCATTTTACTACGCCCCATTGGTCCAGAACAGCCATTAAGAGATCCTACTCTTCAATTTCCCGTCTGAAAAACATCACCTTCCTCAAGGTACCCGGACCAAAAATCAAAAATGATCATTTATAATCCTGTTGAATCCCCATAGGATAATCTTTTTTGAGGGATTTAGTTCAACCGGGGCTTATCACTGGGTGCTACGCACCGTTTAAAGCCCTATGTATT
>JBGOZX010000159.1:0-9151 GCA_041480425.1 Bacteroidia bacterium | reverse complement strand
GTAATTTTTAATAGTATCCCTTAGAATTTTTTCTACTGAATATTCGAATTGGTTGCACATACTCATTTAACCTAACTCAATTAAAACTTCAATTAGTTCTTCTTTTGTTGGCACTCTATGATGCCATGCAGGATCATTTTCCATTCGAGAGCAACCAAAACCCTTAATTGTATTTGCGATTATTGCGGTAGGTTTTTGTGAGTCTGTTTTTTGTAAGGCATTAAGTATTTCTTTATGATCATGACCGTTTATAATTATAGTTGCCCAATCAAACGACTCAAACTTCCTGGCAATATCATTTAAAAGCAAAGCTCGATCAGTAGAATGGTTATAATCTATAATACAACATAAATTATTAAGATTATGATGAGCTGCCAAAAGCACTGATTCCCAAATTGTTCCTTCATTACACTCTCCGTCACCAATAAGTGTAAATACTCTTTGAGGTATACTTTTTATTTTATACCCTAGGGCAATTCCTAATGCAAAAGGAAGTCCATGACCAAGTGACCCAGTCGATGCTTCAACTCCAGGTACCTTATTGCAGTTAGGATGGCCTCCGAAAATACTGGAGAATTTACAAAAAGTATTTTCCAATTCTAAAAGTGAAAAAAAACCCTTCTTAGCTAATACTGCATATAGACCTAAACAAGCATGCCCTTTACTTAAAACAAACCTATCGCGATCCAAATTTTTAGACTGAATTGAGTGCAAATTCAAAACTTGATCGTATAAAACCCATAAAATATCAAGAATTGAAAAAGCACTAGCAATATGTCCCTCGCCCGCATTTGCTGCAGCGATTACAATACTGCGTTTCATTTTATTCAATGTTTTTTTATCTTCCTTGCTGTCCATATTATAATATGAAACTATAATGTGTCAACAGTCCAATTAGGATTTAGTAAAACTGCCCCTTCAAAACGCTCATTGGGATAAGCTTTATTATAGTCCAACGGATTTAATATTGTAAGGTCATGAGAAAGCGCAACCTCTATCCCATAATCAATAACACCACAAATTCCAGCTTTTAACTCAATCCTATATGTACCTTGCGGTAAAAATTTTGCTTGGATTTTACCTTGTAGTTGATATAATCCTTTCTTTTGATTGGCATACTCTTGATGCCAATCAGATAGAAATGCTCGAGCAACCAGATCCCCTATCGATGATCTAATATAAAAACCTATTCGAAAATCACGAGTATCTTGAATTAACTCATAATCTATTGTAATAAATATCGGAATATCTCCAAGATACTCAAAAGGGACAGTATTATTCTGTTGAACGCTGAAATAATTCACAATTAAAACTTCTTTTTTTACTGGAAATTTCAAAGAGTTTTTTGTTGAATGCATTGAAACTGGATAATATTGCGCAATGGCATCTTCTATACCAGTGGTCGGCATAATTTCACCTGCATTTAAAAGAATAATTCTACCACAGAGCTGCCGAATAGCTTGCATATTATGACTCACAAAAAACACTGTTCTTCCCTCGCCTTTACTAACCTCACCCATTTTCCCAAGGCACTTTTTTTGAAACTCAGCATCGCCTACTGCCAAAACCTCATCAACTATCATAATCTCACATTCCAAATGAGCTGCTACTGCAAAAGCTAATCGTACATACATTCCACTACTGTAGCGTTTAACAGGCGTATCAATATAGCGCTCAACACCACTGAAGTCAATGATTTCATCAAGCTTTCGGGTTATCTCTTTTTTGCGCATACCCAAAATGGCACCGTTGAGGTAGATATTTTCACGTCCTGTAAGTTCAGGATGAAAGCCTGTACCGACTTCTAATAAACTTGCTACTCTCCCTTTGATTTTGATTTTACCGGTAGTGGGGCTGGTAACCCTAGAGATAATTTTTAACAACGTGCTCTTGCCTGCCCCGTTTTTACCAATAATACCGAGTGCCTCACCTTGTTTAACTTCAAAATTGATATCTCTTAGGCTGTACACCACATCGCTCACACCTTTTTTACTACGTTCGTTGGTTTCTCCTATTTTTAAAAAGGGATCTTCCTGTCCTCGTATTTTCATCTTGTACCAGCGTTCGAGGTCGCGGCTTATGGTACCGGTGCCAATTTCGCCGAGGCGGTAGATTTTTGAGAGATTGGAGACTTGGATTACGGTCGACATTAAGTGTTAAGCAGTTAGGTTCAAGGTTCAAAGTTCAAAGTTCAAAGTTCAAGGTTTATGAAATTTTGTGCCTTTGAATTCACTTTTTTTCAAATATGTAATTAGCGATGATATTTTTTTACTGAGTTGGGTTGTTCTGGAAATAAGTTCGTCCAGTATATCTTGGTTAATATATTGATAGTCAAATGACCTATAAGATTGAGAACGGACTTCGCCACAAGATCCTTTGGCTACACTTAGAAACTGGATAAACTCTTTGTTTCCATCACGTTCAAAACCTTCTGCTATATTATCCATTATAGATCCTGATGAAGATCGAATCTGATCCCGAAATTTAAAGTCACTGCAAAACGGATTTACCATAGTTATTTCAAAAACCCTTTTGCACAATTCCCGGGCCTCCTGCCAAATCTCTAAATCTTCAAATCTTTCAATTTTCATACTAACCTTGGCGCAACCTGGAACATTGAACTTGGAACTTGAAACATCGAACTTTGGAACTTGAAACATCGAACTTTGGAACTTGGAACATCGAACTTGGAACTTGGAACACTTAAACAGTATCCACAAATGATTTTTCTGTTTTATTGAAAATTATGATGCCAAAAAATAAAACTATCAGAGTAATCAAAGCTGAATAGCCAAGGCTCCATGAGCTGAATTCGCCTTTTCCTAAAAACCCAAAACGAAAAGCCTCGATGATGCCGGTCATAGGGTTGAGCTCAATAATATGTTTGTATTTTTCTGGTGCGGCGCTTAGAGGATAAATAACGGTTGTAGCATACATCATTAATTGCACCCCAAAAGTGACCAGGAATGCCAGATCGCGGTATTTGGTGGTCATGGCAGTGACAATCAGTCCCAGCCCCAATCCCAGTAATGCCATCATCAACACCAATACCGGAAACATAAACAATGCCCAGGTGGGCGAAAAAGAGGCACCTTGCCAGTAATAGTAAACTATCATGGTTAAAAAAAGCAACATCTGTACACCGAACCGGACCAGATTGCTGGCTACGATACTCAAAGGCATAATAAGCCGCGGGAAATAAACCTTGCCAAAAATTTGTGAATTGTCTTTAAAAACAGTACTTGTTTTAGTAAGACAGTCTGCAAAGTAATTCCATGCGGTAATGCCTGCCAGATAAAACAGGGGTTGTGGCAGACCATCAGTACTGATAGCTGCCAGACGACCAAAAACAAAAGTGTAAATTATGGTAGTAAAAAAAGGCTGTATAAAAAACCATAGCGGCCCCAGGATGGTTTGTTTGTAAAAGCTCACAAAGTCGCGCTTTACAAACAAAACAAGCAAATCGCGATAATGCCAGACATCTTTGAATTTAAGGTCGAAAAGGGAGGATGTTCCTTCAATTATGAGATCCCATTCTTTATCAGCTGTTTCGTGGTTCATTTGTGGTAATTAAGTGTTTAGCGTTTTGCGTTCCGCGTTGAGCGTTAAGGGGTTTGAAAATGATGTCTAAACTTTCCAGAGAACTATCATTTCACGTCTTATCAGAGATTTTGTCTATAAAAAAGATCAAAAGCATTCCGAACAGGGCACCAACAAAATATCCAATAAAGTCATAAGGGTTAAACGTGCTGCCAAACAACGCTCTGAAAACAAAACTTTTTCTGAGTAGTACTAGTGTCGGGGTGTGGATTAACTGCGAAAATTCAAGCAGGCAGGTAATACAAAGTACAATTAATGATATTTTTATTGAACCGGCTTTGGGAAAAATCAAGGATGCAAGTACTATAAAGAATACAACATAAATGACTCCTCCCAAATAATTGGTAATAAACTCACACCCAAAACCATTATAAACCTTTGTTAAAAGTCCGACTGGGATAAGGATGATTACCAGGGAGAGTTTCAGGAATGTTGTTGAGTTGAACATAAAGTAGCAGTCAAGGTCTTAACGGCCTGCGGCCTGTCTTGCTCCCTTCGGTCGCTGTCTTAAGGTCTTGACCTACGGCCTGTCTTGCCCTTCGGGCTTGTCTTTAAGTCTTAAGACGGAGCGGAGTTGTCAGACCTGCCTTCACTAGTGTTACGACAGGCAAAGCAACGCGAAGCCTAAGACATCCCGCCAAGCGGGAAAAGCAACCCTTTTGTCTTTTTACTTTCTTTGAACCGTAGCTTATGCCTTCGCTGATGCTTCGGCATACAAAGTCAGCGAAGGTGGATTGTCTTTTATCTTTCACGAAGGGACTTATTCTTCCGTATAATACCCTTTCGCCTTATCCGAATAGCCATACTTTCCATAATAATTACTGCCGTAATAATTATACCCGTAGGAGTAGCCATAACCATGTGTATAACCGTATCTCATCCCGTAACCGTAATATCCCGACAGGCTTATGTCATTTATTATAATAGCCATATTCTTAAGTTCACCATGGTTATTCAGCTGCTCTATCAAATCCAGAGTATTACGCGAGGTATATCTTTGACGCACTATAAACAGGTTGACATCAACATACCGGGCAAGCAAAAGTGCATCGGTTACTATGGCAACAGGTGGAGTGTCAATAATAATATAATCAAACTCCTTCTTTGCTCTCTCCATGAACTTTTTCATCTGCTCAGTCTCAATAAGCTCTGCGGGGTTTGGAGGTACAGGTCCGGAAGGGGCATAAAAGAGATTATTAATCTGAGTTTTTATTATTATTCCTTCATAGTTGCAGTTCTCGCTGAGATATGTACTCATCCCGGGACTATCTTCAAATTCAAAAACTTTATTAATCCGTGGTTTTCTGAGGTCGAGGCCAATAAGAAGAACTTTTTTGCCAAGCATTGCCGTGATTGCCGCCAGGTTAATAGAGATAAATGTCTTTCCCTCGGAACTTATGGTTGATGATATGGCAATAACCGCCACATCATTTTCTTTAACAAAATATTTTAAAGCAGTGCGTACCGACCTGAAAGATTCGGATAATGCAGATCCCGGCTTTTCAACAACAGCTATCTCATTCTTACCTTCACTGTGACTGATATATCCAATTACAGGAACTTTTGTCTTTCTCTCTACATCACTTTTATCCATTACCCTGTTGTTGAAATAGTCAATCAGCGATATTACTACCATTGGGACCATCAAACCCAATATAATAGCAATAATAAGGTTCATCCTCTTTTTTGGTTTAATAAGTCCCGAACTGAAGTATGAAGCTTTATCAATAATACGGTTGTCAGATACATTTGAGGCCTTGGCAATACCCGATTCGGAACTTTTTTCAAGAAGATAAGTATAAACAGTATTGTTAAGATCGAACTTTCGCTGAATGTTGATAAGTTTCCTTTCCGTGGAGGGGAGTTTGTTGATTTCAACCTCAACACCGGATATCTTCCTGTCCGATTCAGCTATTAATAGAGTTAAACCTGCAATGCCGTTCCTCACATTCTCCCTTAAGGCTTCGCGTGCTTCTTCCGTTTGCTTAAACATAAGGGCAACCGCAGGTTGGTCACCATCGATATTAAACCCGATCTTTTCCGTTTCCTTCTGGAACGCAGAAAGCTCATTAACTAACCTTATAAGAACCTGGTCGGTTATTCCCATTACGGAAGGGGAGATGATCGTTCCTCCGGCATTCTTTATGTTAAGGTATTCCGAAAGGTAATTGTAATATTGCAGTTGAAGTTCAAACGAGGTTTTCTCATTCTCAAATTTCTCGAGCCTGTTCTGGATAATTGTACCTTCCCGGCTGAGGTCAATAAAACTGTTTTTCAATCTGAAATTTTCCAGATTTTCTTCGGCCACCGACAGGGATCCGGATATTATTCCAAGCTGTTGATCAATAAATTTAATTGTACTATCGGCAGTCTGGTTTTTATTATCAAGACCGTACCGGATATATGAATCCATTAGTTCGTTAAGATAATCTGCTTCCTGTTCAGCCACAGAACCTGAAACTGAAAGAGTAACCAGGGATGCATCTTTTTCTATCGGTGCCACCGATAGTTTTGCCCGGTACTCGCTGGCAAGGATTCCGGGATCTGTAAAATAAAAATAGTACTTATTTGAACTGCCTTCAATGTAAACAGAGTCCTCAGGATTCCTGGGTTCAATTTTAAAGTCAAATCCAAATTTATTAAATCTTGCACCAAAACTCATTACGCTGTCAAACTTAATACCATCATTAAATTCAATTCTAAATGTGTTCTTTGATAATATTATTATTCCCACATTTGTTTGTTTCGGCTCATAATCAAGCGAATCGTAGATTACTTTAAAAACACACGTTTTATACATTCTTGATTCCACAATTCCTCTTCTTCCGACACCTAGGTAAACAACATGGAAATCCTCCAACTTTTTCATAACCCTGTAATTCAGGCTGAATGATTTAAGGATGCCCATCTCATTTTTAAGGTTCTGCTGACTTTTAAAAATATCTCCTCCCGGGATCACGCTTGCAGCATTGCTATTCCCTAACTGATCATCGTTTATCAGCAGGGTAGATGATACTGAATAGATTGGTTGCGAATACCTGTTTATGCCATAAGCCAGGGTCATTGCAATAAACAGGGTAACGGCAAACCAGTACCAGTTGCTGATAAACATCGAGATATAACGCTTGATGTCGATATTTTCGTCTTCGGGGAGATTGTAGTTGCCGGGGGAGTTGGTTGGTTCCATGTTATAAATTGTTAGGGCGTTATGTGCGACTACGTCGCGTTATGGCGTTATGGCGTTGTTGTGTTGTGTCGTTATGTCGTTATGATGTTATGGCGTCAGTGTGTACCAGTGTCGTAATTAAGTGATTTGAAATATTTTGTGAGGGCACTGAGCTTGTTGGAGACTTTTTCTATTTGATTTCTTATTTCATTGAATTGATCTTCGTTAATATATCTCAAGTCAAGGGATACAATAGTTTGATTCAATAATTCCATAAGACTTGAATATGCTATTGTCATGAAATTTGATTTGTCTTTACCGGTAGTCCTATAAGAACCTTCAACTATGTTGGAAGAAACTGAAATTACGGATCTCCTCATCTGATTAGTAATTCCAAATTTCTCATCATCTGGGAATTCTTTTGTAATAATATAAATTATTTTCGTCAATTCTCTGGAATCATGCCAGACCTCTAGCTTTTCAAAAGAGTATTTCATTTACTGAATTCCATCGTTTTCCCGACATAACAAAATAACGTCATAACACCATAACAATTCTTTATTTATTTCCCAAAATAATTAATGAGCAGCAACGTCATCGTAATTGTTGATGTAACTGTAGAGAGAATAAATGATAATGTGGGCAGGTTCATGTTGAAGATTTTCTGCTTCAGCGGTTCAATTATTACGACATCATTCGGAAGGAGAAAATATGCTTCGGAAGCAAGTATCTTTTTATCCTGTATATTGATCCTGAAGGTTTTGGTTCCTTTATCCATCGGGCGGACAACAAGCACCCTGCTGCGGTCGCCATAGTCGCCTACTCCACCGGCACGACCGATTGCCTCAAGAACTGTAAGATAATTGTTATAATTAATATATGATCCCGGTGCACGAACTTCACCTATTACTGTGAATTTAAAACTAAGTAGTTTACATTCTATTGTTGCATCTTTAAATACATGCCCAGCCCGTTCCTGCAGCAATTTCCTGGTTTCTTCCAGGGTAAGACCACTTACCTTAATTTCCCCGACTACTGGTAAAATAATATTCCCTTCGGAGCTTACATCATATCCGGAAAGATATCCCCCTGATTCACCCTGAGCATAAGCTAATCCCTGGCCCCCAATTGTTGAAGATAAAAAATCTCTAATTGACCCGTCTGGAGTCATTGCTTTGACAGTAATATAAAGGACATCGCGCGGCTGTATCCTGTAATCAGGTATTTCCATCGTAAAAGTCTCTTCTCCGCCGATTTCGGGGAGGTTGCTCAGGTACGCTAGTTTCTGTTGGGAGGTACAGGAGGTCACAAGAATAAAAGCTGCAATCAATATTGGAGTTAGGTGCTTCATAGTATATAAATTTGTCTTTTAAGTCTTGACGCGCTTCGCGCTGTCTTTTGGGTCTTTATGGCCTGCGGCCTGCTTTGCCTGCCGAAGCTTTAGCGAAGGCAGGTCTTTTAAGTATCTTTTTTTAATAGTAGCTATAGTTTGCTACGTTGGTTATTGTGGTTTATTCAAATTAAAAAATAAATTTTTTCATATTCTCTGTATTGGTTTACACAAATATAAATTCTCAATACAAGTTTATTTCTTATTGCTTTTAATACAATCATTCTGTTTTTGCCCTCTGCGACTTTCTGTTTATAATAATCTTGTAAGTCTCTTTGCATTCTTATTGTTGCCATTGCTGCCATGTGTAGCAATGTTTTAATGTTTTTGTTAGCCATTTTTGATCACGACAAAAATTACAAAATAAATCTTGAAAACATCCGTTATCAATAATAAATTATAAATTGCCTTCGATGTTACCTCATTTTATGAACAATAAATATAAACTGGGCTTGATGCTGATAATTTTGTTATTGGTCCTTTACTCTTGTTCTCAACGCCTCTGCTCTGCATATACAGGTCAAACAACAGGAGGGTATCATAAATCACCAAAAGAATTGAAAAGATAAAAAATTCAGTTAATCGTTTATGGAACCATCAGGTGTCATTGCCTTAACGGTTATGTAAAGAATATCCCGTGCTTGTATCCGGTAATCGGGGACTTCCATTGTAAAAGTTTCTTCGCCTCCGGTTTCGGGGAGGTTGCTAAGGTAGGCGAGCTTTTGCTGGCTGGTACAACTGGCTACCATTAGGAGGATCAGGAGAAGTATGGGGGTTAGGTGTTTCATTATATAATATTTAAGACAAAAGACAAAAGTAAAAAGGTAAAGATAGTAAGGAGAAAGGAGAAAGGAAAAAGGAGAAAGTTTTGCTTTTATTTATGTTCTTGGGCTGACTTTAAAACTTATTTTGCCAAGGATATTTTTAAGTTCAGAACTTTCCGTGACAAGTCTTATTATTTCTGAATTTTTTGGGTATAGTTCTTTCAAGATCCT